>JAOUNV010000591.1 GCA_029880775.1 Nitrospinota bacterium
CAGCGAGCCCCAGTGACAAGGGCTCGAACCTGGCCCCTGGGTACAACCCTGATTCTCCGGCCACGGTGGTGGGGGGCGTCAATGTAAACGATGGCGCCACATACAAGGCCACATATCAGATAGGGCACAAGAACAACCGCGAAGGAATAAATTGCGCGTTCTGCCACAGCATAGAGCAGGTGAGAATGACCCATGATGGCGAAACATATACCCTGGCCGGGGCTATCAAGACGGCGCCGGCTATTGGTGATGTGATATATCCAGTCGGGTATAGCCTTCTCTTTTCGGCTGATTCAGGATCGGCCCACATGAACGCATTTTTCCAGATTACCGGGCCGGAGATCCATGGGGATTACGGCAACCCCCGGGTTTCCAAGAAAGGCAAGGACGGGCGCTACCTGATGAAGGGAATCCCGCTTACTGATGAAGAAGCTGGCAAAACCCATGCCGCCGGAGGGCCGTATTATGGGCCTTACGGTATCTATGGCCTGCATAACGATTATGACAAGGACCAGACAGACCGCGCCGCCCTGGTGGACCCGGCCTTCACGGCTCCGAACAACCATTTTGAGGACCAGGGCAAGGCCATATGCCTGGCTTGCCACCAACGCTCCGCGAAGGTGCTGGATCCGCAGACAGGCGCCAGCAGGTTCATGGAGCTTTGCACCACATGGTCCGTCACCGAAGACAACTTATATCAGCCGCCGCTTTCCGGCTCCTCCACGGCGTCTCCAAAGTGCCAGAAGTGCCACATGGAAAAACGCAATGGCCAGGCGATAAACGAATGGTATTCAAAAGGAAAGCTGCCGGACCTGTCCAACGCTCCGGGTCCAATTGTGGACAACGCAAATCAGGGCGTCTTCCACAGCCATCAGTTCGAGGGCGGCACGGTGAAGGCCAAGATCAAGGCCGGGCTTGGCTCGGAATTATCCGCCACTTTGGACGGAGGCACGCTTAATGTGTATACATCGTTCCTGAACAAGACCGCCCATATGCTTCCCGGCGCCCACCCGATGCGCAGGATGCTGACGATGGTCCAGGCCAGGGACGCAAACGGAGCCAGACTTTCATTGACAGGCTCCGCAATCACCACCACCTATGAGGACGTGAATTACACGTACACCGGCGCCAATAGCGCAGGTACCGTGAACCTGAACCTGCCGGCCAAGGGCGGAAACCCGCCATACAAGTTCCCCGGATTTGAGAATACTCCAAACGGGGCGGTGGGAAGCCAGTGGTTCTCAAAAGGCTCTGACGCTAACAGGATCATTGAAGACGGCGCCACCAGCAGGTTTGTCCGCATCTATGGAAGGCAGACCATCAACGCCGCCAGCGGCGCGGTGAAGCCCGGCTTCCAGTCCAATTCTGTGGTGGACAACAGGCTGCAGCCCAACGAGAAGGAGAGCTTTGATTTAAGCTTCGACGCCTCCGCCGCAGTGGCGCCCATAACCGTGGAATACAAGATCTACTACATGAAGAAGGGCGCGTCCGGCGCGTTCCCGGTGGATTCCGCCACGGGCTTTCTTGACGGAGCGGTAAACTCTGCAAAGAAAATGGCTATCATGGAGGTGGTATCGCACAGCGCCACGGCTCAATAACCGGAGCGCTATTTCGCATTCACGGCCCGGAGCCATTGCGGCTCCGGGTTTTTTTATGGGCCGACTGCTGGCCCAGCGCCATCCTCGATCCACGCCCCCCCCAGGGAAAACGCCAGCGACTGCGCGTCATCGCCCGCAGTCCGGCTAGTTGGCGCAAATACATTCCTTGCAAGGGCAAATGCGAACATGGTAAACACGTACATGGTGGTAAGGATTGGTATTGGGCCGATCCCCCCATGCGGGCAACCAACCGGGCGGGCGCCTGGACGCAATAGGGTAGTTTCCATGAAACAAGGTGGGTATTCATGGTTTGCCAATCAACCGGGAGAAGAGTGATGAACAATTTAGCGTCGAAAATTCTTTTCAGGCTTGCCGTGGCCGCGGCTTTGGCGGCGGCGGCGTTATCATGGAACGCCGGATTCATAAAAAGC
>JAOUNV010000592.1 GCA_029880775.1 Nitrospinota bacterium
TCGGCCGGGTCACGGGAGACGGGAAAATACGGGTGAGGGAAAAGGGGTATCAGGTCGCCGAGATTGATCTGAATCTCATGCATAACATGACCCCCAAGTTCTCCCGGCTGGACTCTCCTCCTTTTGACCTCTTAAAACGCCGCAAGCTGGACCTTAACTCCATCCCGGAGCCAAAGAACATGAGCGAGACCCTCACAACCTTGATGACCTCCCCTAACATTTGCTCCAAACAGTGGGTATGGCGCCAGTTCGACCACCAGGTGATGACGAACACTATTCAAAAACCGGGCTCGGACGCATCCGTAATCCGCATCAAGGGGACGACAAAGGCGCTGGCCATGAGCCTGGACTGCAACAGCAGGTATTGCTGGCTCAACCCAAGGCTGGGGGCGGCCCAGGCGGTGGCCGAGGCCACCAGGAACGTGGCCTGCTCTGGCGCCACGCCGGTGGCCATCACGGATTGCCTGAACTTCGGGAACCCGGAGGCGCACGATGTCATGTGGGAGTTTACCCAGTCGATAATCGGCGTCACTGAGGCCTGCGAAGCGCTGAAAACCCCAGTTGTCTCAGGCAACGTCTCCTTTTACAACCAGACAGGGGAGAAGTCGATATGGCCCACTCCGGAGATCGGCGCCGTGGGCCTTTTGAACGACGCTTCCAAGCTTCTAGACCAGTATTTCAAGGCCGAAGGGGACCTTATAATCCTCCTGGGCGAGACATACCTGGAGCTTGGCGGCTCCGAGTATCTGGCCATCATACATGAGATGGAAAAAGGGACCCCGCCCAGCCTGAACCTGCAAAGGGAGGCGATGCTCCAGAAGCTCATGGTCACCCTTGCCTCCAAAGGGCTTGTCCACTCCATGCATGACGTATCTTTGGGAGGGCTTGCCGTCAGCCTGGCCGAAGGGCTGATGGGCGAGCATGAGGATGGGTTCGTTCCAGGCGTGGAGGTGTTCCTGAACGCCGATATCCGTGCGGATTTTCCCCTGTTCTCCGAGTCGCAATCGAGGGTTGTCATCTCCTGCCCGCAGTCGAAAATGGATGAGATACTGAAGCTGGCAAAGGATCACGGCACCCCAGCCAAGCTAATCGGCATGGTGAAGAAGGACAAGCTTGTGGTTAAGCTCAACCGGAATCCGGTGATAGACCTGGATGTGAGGGAGCTAAAGGCGGCTTGGTCTTCGGCAATGTCTTCCATGGTGAAAACCACCAGGGTGTGACCCTTGGCCTGGCGCGGGCGACCCGGCCAGGAACCCATCATCATCCCCGCCCCCGCAGGGAAGCCTTGACTCTTGCCCGGGCCATGAAGAACCCCAGTATCATTACGAAGCCGTTGGCGCGGCTATCGGCCAAATACCGCAGGCAGGCTGTTCTTTTGCTCCATTGGAAGGGTATAATCCTTTTAAAAGGAGGGTGGTATATGAAAGCGGTTGTCATTGACGAGTATGGCCCGCCAGAGGTTCTTCGCCTGGCGGATGTTGAAAAACCCGTTCCCAAGAGGAATGAGATATTGGTGCGGGTGCGGGCGGTGGCGGTGACGTTCGGCGAATGCAAGGCCCGCAATTTCAAGATACCCTATAGCCAGTTCTGGCTGCCTGGCCCCCTGTGGCTGCCGGCGCGGCTGATGCTCGGGTTCAGCAAACCAAGACACGCGATCCCGGGAAGCGAGATGTCCGGGGACGTGGAGGCGGTCGGGGAAGATGTCACTTCTTTCAAGCCTGGCGGCCAGATTTTCGGATTTATAGAAGGCTTCGGCGCCGATGCGGAATATGTATGCTTTCCTGAAGATGCAGTGGTGGCGGCGAAACCATCCAACATGACTTATGAAGAGGCGGCGCCTGTCACCCATGGGGCGCTGACGGCATTGTGCTTCATCCGGAAGGCCGGGATAAAAGAGGGCGAAAGGGTTCTGGTTTTCGGAGCGTCGGGGGGTATCGGCAGGTGCGCCGTGCAGCTGGCCAAGAACCAAGGGGCGCATGTCACAGGGGTCTGCAGCGGGCCGAAGATGGACGTGGTGAAAAGGCT
>JAOUNV010000593.1 GCA_029880775.1 Nitrospinota bacterium
CTGGCGCAACGAAGGGTCGGGGGATCGGATTTCACCCAGGCGGGGGAATGGATGGAATTCAGGCTTCCCTTCACAGTCACGGGCAAAAAGGCGGAGGATGTGGAATTCCGGGTGGAATATCTGGGCGCCGCAGAGCTATCCTTCGACGAAGTGCGCCTGACAATGACCCGGCAAATGTATACTGCGGCCATGGCCAAGGCGATGGAAACGGATGGTCCGTTGGTTGTAAAGCGTGTTTTTCGCGCGTCTGGGGATGAAAATGCGCCTGATGTTGAATAGAAACTTTGACAGCGTAGAAAAGTTAGTCTATACTCCTAAATTCACCTGGTGCGGGGTGGAGCAGTCCGGTAGCTCGTTGGGCTCATAACCCAAAGGTCGTAGGTTCGAATCCTGCCCCCGCTACCATTAATTCAGTAAGTTGCTCTTCTTTGCTTATTTCCCCAAGGTCTCGTTCCGCCTCTTGTTATGGCGACAAATCTTTCGATATCCCAAGTGGCGGCGCCTGCGGCTTCACCTCAATATAAAACCGTGATTGTGTTTTTCTCTCACCTCGTGCCATAATAGCAACTCGCAAGAAGAAGACTTTGGGGGCAAGGTATGCCCAGAGTCGCCCAGGGAGGAGAACACCATGAAAAAGACGTATCCATATGTCCGTTAAGCCGCTGAAAATCACAGAGCTTGCGCTGCGAGACGCGCACCAGTCGCTACTGGCCACACGTATGAGGCTGGAGCATATGACTCCCATCGCCCAGGCCCTGGACGATATCGGCTACTGGTCCGTGGAGATGTGGGGGGGCGCCACCTTCGACACCTGCGTTAGGTTCCTCAACGAAGACCCGTGGGAAAGGGTGAGGACGCTGAAAAAGCTGATGCCCAAAACCAGGTTCCAGATGCTTCTGCGAGGGCAGAACCTGGTGGGGTACCGCCACTATGCCGATGATGTGGTTGACAAGTTTATCGACCTTTCCTGCGCCGCGGGTATAGACGTGTTCCGGGTTTTCGACGCGCTAAACGATCTGCGGAACATTAAGACCTCGGTGGACCGAATCCGCAAGAACGGCAAGCATGTGCAGGGCGCCATGTGCTACACCACCAGCCCCATGCACGACTTGGCCTTTTTTGTGGATCTGGCTCTGCGGCTACGGGAAATGAACGTCGATTCCATATGTATAAAAGACATGGCGGGGCTTTTGTCTCCGGCTTTGGTGGGTGACCTTGTGGCAGCCATAAAGGAAAAAGTGGAAGTCCCCATACATTTGCATTCCCACACCACCTCCGGATACGCCTTGATGACCCTGACAAAGGCTATCGACGCGGGGGTGGACGCCGTGGATACCGCCATATCTCCCCTCTCCATGGGCTCCAGCCACAGCCCTACGGAGACCATTGTCTCCGCCTTGAAAGGAACCGAGCGGGACACTGGGCTGGATATGAACAAGCTGTTGAAGATCGCCAGGCACTTTACCGAAGTGAGGAAGGAATACTCCAAGGTTGATACGGCCTTCCTGGGGGTGGACGTGAACATACTGGTTTCCCAGGTGCCGGGGGGGATGATATCGAACCTGGAGTCTCAACTGAAGACCCAAAACGCCCTCCATCGCCTGCCGGAAGTGCTGGAGGAACTGCCCAATTGCCGCAAGGACATGGGTTACCCGCCGCTGGTCACCCCCACCTCGCAGATAGTGGGCGCCCAGGCTGTGCTCAATGTGCTGATGGGAAGATACAAGATAATTTCCCGGGAGACCCGCGACCTGGTGGAAGGCCGCTATGGACGCCTGCCAGGCCCTGTGGCGCCGGAACTGCTCGCCAGAGTGGTGGGGGACCGCGAAGTGATTACCGTGCGCCCGGCGGACCTGATAGAGCCGGAGTGGGACAAGTTCAAGGAGGATACCAAGGAAAAAACCTCTATCGATGAGGATGTTATGGTTTTCGCTCTTTTCCCCCAGGTGGCGGATGATTATCTGAAAAAAAGAGGTACGCCTCCCGAATAGCACGGCGTGGGCGCTATCACCCTTTCGCCA
>JAOUNV010000594.1 GCA_029880775.1 Nitrospinota bacterium
CCTACAAAGGGCACGCCACGCATTGTGTAGGGGCGAGGCAGCGCCTCGCCCGAGGCGCCGGTGCACGGGCACAAACGTGAAACGTGACCCGACCGGGTTCAGCGTTGATCCAACCTGTTTTGTAACTGTTCGTGCAAGAGCCCGCCGGGCCGGGCACGCCCGGCCCCTACAAAGGGCACGCCATGCATTGTGTAGGGGCGGGGCGTGCCCCGCCCGGGACGCCGGTGCAGGGGCACAAACGTGAAACATGACTCGACCGGGTTCAGCGTTGATCCAGCCGGGTTTGTAATTGTTCGTGCCAGAGCCCGCCGGGCCGGGCACGCCCGGCCCCTACAAAGGGCACGCCATGCATTGTGTAGGGGCGGGGCGTGCCCCGCCCAGGACGCCGGTGCAGGGGCACAAACGTGAAACATGACTCGACCGGGTTCAGCCGTTGATCCAACCGGGTTTGTAATTGTTCGTGCCAGAGCCCGCCGGGCCGGGCACGCCCGGCCCCTACAAAGGGCACGCCATGGATTGTGTAGGGGCGGGGCGTGCCCCGCCCAGGACGCCGGTGCACGGGCACAAACGTGAAACGTGACCCGACCGGGTTCAGCGTTGATCCAACCTGTTTTGTAACTGTTCGTGCAAGAGCCCGCCGGGCCGGGCACGCCCGGCCCCTACAAAGGGCACGCCATGCGTTTGTAGGGGCGAGGCAGCGCCTCGCCCGGAACGCCAACGTACAGGCATGATCGCGGAACGCGACCCGACGCTATCAGCCGTTGATCCAACCGGGTTAGTAATTGTTCGTGCCAGAGCCCGCCGGGCCGGGCGCTGCCCGGCCCCTACAAAGGGCGCGCCATGCGTTTGTAGGGGCGGGGCGTGCCTCGCCCGGAACGCCAACGTACAGGCATGATCGCGGAACGCGACCCGACGCTATCAGCCGTTGATACAACCGGGTTAGTAATTGTTCGTGCAAGAGCCCGCCGGGCCGGGCTGAGAGGAATGCTCAAACCGTTGAATCACCCAAACCTAGTCGACCGCGCTGCTACGTGATCGCGGCAGCGCCGGCAGCGCATCAAGCGCCTCATTAAGCTCGACGGCTGTCTGGAACCGCTCGTCCCGCTCACGCCGCACAAGCCGATCGACAATCGCGCACATTGCGTCGCTGACACTCGCGGCTCGCTCCTTCAGCGGGTGTGCATCCTTCGTCAAATGCGCAAGCACCACCTGCTGCAGGTTCGTTCCCTCGAACATCGGCTCGCCTGCCAGCAGGTGATAGAACGACGCCCCCAGCGAGTACAAATCGCTGCGGATGTCCAGGTCTTTGCTGCCGTTGGCCTGCTCGGGGCTGATGTAGTGCGGCGTTCCGAGCAGATAGCCCTCGACCGTCTGGCCGACGTCATCGACCAGCCTGGAGAGCCCGAAATCTCCGAGCTTGGCCTCGCCATCGCGGTTGACGTAGACGTTGCCCGGCTTGACGTCGCGGTGGATCAGGTTCTGGTTCTCAAGATACTCAAGCGCCATCGAAATCTGCCGCATGTAGCGCCGTCCCAGCGACTCATCCAGCGGTTGCGGCTTGTGCTCATCTTCGTCCTCATGGAGAAACGTGTCGAGCGGCGAGCCCTCGACCAGCTCCTGCACCATGAAATGCACGCCCTGGTATTCGCCAAGTGTGTAAGTGCGGACGATATGCGGATGCACCAGCTTGATGCTGATCTCATTGCTGCGGCGAAGGCGTTTAATGAAACCCTCCTTGACCGCCGCGAACGGGCTTATCACCTTCAGCGCTACCGGTTTCAGGTGAATCGGCTCCATCGCGCGATAGACCGTCGCGGTGCCGCCCTGCCCGAGCTTGTCGATAATCGTGAAGCCGGCGAAGTCCTTCGAAAGAATCTGGCCGGTCTCCTTGAACCGCATCATGTTGGTGTCGCGGTCGGTGGCGTCAAAACCCTCGACGGTAGTGTCATCGAGCTTGCGCGCCTGGGAGCTCGATTTTTTGAGCAGAATGCGGACCTTGGCGGCCAGCTCTCCCTGGCGG
>JAOUNV010000595.1 GCA_029880775.1 Nitrospinota bacterium
AAAAAGTTCTGTTCCAGGGGGGAGTGGCCTGGAACAAAGCCGTGGTGGCCGCTTTCGAGGGGATCACAGGCAGGGAAATATCGGTGCCGCCCCATCATGACGTGACGGGCGCCATTGGGTCGGCCATTATTGCCATGAAGAACCACCAAAGAGCGGGAAACGGGGCTCCCTCCCGATTCCTGGGATTTGACCTGACGGAGCGCAAATACAAGATAAGCACCTTCGAGTGCAAGGCTTGCGACAACGTGTGTGATGTCTCCCGGGTGAAATTCAGCGACCAGTCGGCCCACTACTATGGCGCCCGGTGCGAGCTTTTTGAAAAGGACAAGAAAAAGAAGGGGGAGAACAAAAGGCCCGATCTTTTCGCCGAGCGGGATAAGTTGATTTTTGGGGAGCACCAAAAACTCAAGAAGGAAATCGACAGGTCAAAGCCGGTGGTTGGCGTTCCACGCAGCTTGGTGTTCTATGAGCTTTTCCCGTTCTGGAAGACTTTTTTGGAAGGGATCGGCGCCGAGGTTGTCCTCTCCGGCAAGACGAACCAGAGCATCATCTCCCAATCGCTGGAAAGAGTGAAAGGGGAGACTTGCTTTCCCATAAAGATAATGCATGGGCATGTGGCCGATCTTTTGGATAAGAAGGTGGAGTATGTATTGCTCCCCTCTATCATCAGTATGAACAAAAAAGAGAGCAAACTGAAAAACAGCCAGATGTGCCCCCTGGTGCAGGCCACTCCATATGTGATAAAGAGCGCTATCGACCTCAAGGAGGCGAACGTGACGCTGCTGGAGCCTTCCATATATTTCCAACGGGGAGACAAGGCCGTCACAAAGGAGCTGGAAAAAGAATTCAAAGGGAAGATGGGTATTCCTGCTGGAGTGGTTCGCAAGGCCGCCGCCGCCGCCAGACACGCCCAGGGGGCGTTTTACGCGGCCATAAAGAAGAGGGGCGCCGAAGTGATCCGGGAAACCCAGGAGCGGGGCGAGAAGCCAGTGGTCTTGATAAGCCGACCTTACAACGGATGCGACTCCGGCATAAACATGGATCTGCCGCGCAAGCTGCGGGAGATGGGCAAGGTGGCGGTGCCGATGGACTTTTTGGACTTAAGTGAAGACTTCGTGGCGGAAAAATACAAGGATATGTATTGGCGCTCCGGACAGAGGATGTTGGCGGCCGCGGATGTGGTGCGGCGCGACCCGAAGATGGACTCCATATTCATATCCAACTTCAAGTGTGGGCCAGATTCCTTTATCGAGCATATGCTCCGCGAGGCCCTGGGTGGCAAGCCCTGCCTGCAGCTGGAAGTTGACGAGCACTCCGCCGACGCGGGCGCGGTCACCCGTCTGGAAGCGTTTTTCGACAGCCTGGAGAACGTGGATTCTGTCAAGTTCGTCCTGAAAACAGTGTCTGGACATGTCAATGGCTCTAATGGCTCCAACGGTTCAAATGGCGCTAACGGCTCCAATGGCGCTAACGGCTCCAATGGCCACTTGTCCCATGGTGTGGGTAGCGGCAGAGAATTGGTGGCGGGGAAGAAGGCCACAAGAAAAATGTACGTGCCGTATATGTGCGACCACGTTTATGTTCTGGCGTCGGCCATCCGGGCTTCCGGGTTGGAGGCGGAGGTGATGCCGGTGTCGGACCAGGAGTCTCTGGATATAGGACAGCGGTTCTCCTCTGGAAAGGAATGTGTTCCCTTCACCCTCACGGCGGGAGATATGGTGAAGAAGGTAAGGTCGGAAGGATTCGACCCGGATAAATCCGCCTTCTTCATGCCGACGGCGGCTGGGCCGTGTCGTTTTGGCCTCTACCAGCGGGTGCACAGGATGATTTTGGATGAGCAGGGACACAAGAATGTTCCCATATACTCGCCCGATGGCGATGTGGGCTATGGAGACATCGGGGCTCTTTCCTCCGATTTCACCAGGACCATATGGCGCGGTATCGTGGCGGTTGATATTCTGGGCAAGCTTCTGCACGAGACCAGGCCCCATGAGAAGCGGAAGGGGGAGACGGACAAG
>JAOUNV010000596.1 GCA_029880775.1 Nitrospinota bacterium
ATTCCGGCGTTCATCTGCGAAAAATGTGATGAACCGCTTATGGACTCGGATTCGCTGGAGAAGGTTATTTCCATCCTGGACAAGGAAGGGGTGGACGCATGGTTCGAAAAGCCGGCGGACCAACTGATGGAAAACAAAGCCGCGTGCAGTAAATGCGGCGGGACGAGCTTCGCCAAGTCTAGGGACATCCTGGATGTCTGGTTCGACTCCGGCGTGTCCCACTCCGTGGCCCTGGAGGCTAACCCGAAGCTTGCATGGCCGGCGGACCTCTACCTGGAAGGGAGCGACCAGCACCGGGGATGGTTCCACACTTCCCTGCTGGAGTCCGTGGGGGTGCGGTCCGAGGCCCCATACAAGCAGGTGCTCACCCATGGCTATGTGGTGGATGGCGCAGGGAAGAAGATGAGCAAGACCCTGGGCAACGTTATTCCGCCGCAAAAGATAATCGACCAGTACGGCGCGGAGATCCTCAGGCTGTGGGTCTCCAGCGAGGATTACAGGGAGGACATACGCCTCTCCAACGAGATCCTCTCCCGGCTGACCGAAGCCTACAGGAAGATAAGGAACACCATAAGGTTCATGCTGGGCAACATCAGCGATCTTAATATTACGGAAGGGTATGTGCCCTTCGGCGAGCGTCTGGAGCTGGACAGGGTGATAATGATCAGGTTCCACAAGATGTGCCAGAAGATAGAAAAGGCCTTCTCGGAGTACGAGTTCCACGTGTTCTATCATTCCATGCACAACTTCTGCGTGCTGGACCTTAGCGCCTTTTACCTGGACATCATCAAGGACAGGGTGTACACCTGGCCCAAAGACAGCCTGGGAAGAAGGAGCGCCCAATCCACCCTGCTGGACCTTACCCATGGGTCCCTGCGTCTGATAGCGCCGGTACTTTCCTTTACAGCCGAAGAGGCTTGGGCCAGCCTGGGCCAAGTCGCGGCAAAGGAGCCGAGCGTGCATATGGCAAAGGCCCCGGACACAAACCTGGCCGACTCCAACGAGACGCTTCATGGCGAATGGGAGAGGATAATACAGATCCGCGGCGAGGTGAGCGCGGCCCTGGAGATCGAACGGAGGGAAAAAAGAATAGCCCACTCCCTGGACGCCAGGCTGGAGATATCAGCCTTCCAGGCGGACTATGACCTGCTGGAGAAAAGAAAGGAAGAACTGCCTTTCATCTTCATCACTTCCCAGGCGGCGCTAGTGGAAAGCCCGGTGGAAGGCGGCGCCATCTTCCGCAGCGAGAAGATCCCGGGCCTCACCGTAAAGGTGGCCAAGGCCGAAGGGGAAAAATGCTCCCGATGCTGGAACTACAGCGTCACCGTGGGCGCCAACAATGAGCATCCGGCCATCTGCTCGCGGTGCGCGGGGCATCTTTCCGGTGAGTGAGGAGAGCAACGCCCCTAAAAGCGGCGCGAAGACCGTATTGACCATACTGGCTGTCGTCGTTGTCCTGGTGGCGGCGGACCAATATACAAAGGGGCTTATCGAAGAGAGGTTCACCCTGGGCTCCGGGGTCAATGTCATACCGGGTTTTTTTGATATCGTCTATGTCAAGAACAGGGGCGCCGCTTTCGGCATTCTAGCCGGAGTGAAGAGCGAATGGGTTATGCGGGGCTTTTTGTTGTTCACCGTCGTTGCCATGGGCATGCTGGTCTGGCTCTACAACTCGTTCGGGCCGGAGGAGAGGCTGGGCCGGGTATCCACAGTCATGATAGGCGCCGGGGCCATCGGCAATTTTATTGACCGGCTCAGGGAAGGCTCCGTCACAGACTTCCTGCTTTTCTACATAGGGGAATACCAGTGGCCCGCATTCAACGTGGCGGATTCGCTGATAACCGTGGGCGTGGCGATTTTGGCCCTTTCCATTGTTATGCACAATCCGGAGGAGGGCAGCAAAGAAACCGTGATCCAGGATTCCGCCGAAAGCTCCTGAATGCTCCCTCCCGCGCCCGACGCCGGATTATAATTGATAGATGGACTACGCCAACCTTACCGCCATGCAGGGGGAGAT
>JAOUNV010000598.1 GCA_029880775.1 Nitrospinota bacterium
CGCTCAAAGATACCTTGATCATGGTTCCCTCTTCTCCATTCTCCCATGGTCTTATAATTATGCCATATGGTCCCAATGGATGTTAATGGATAAGTAAGCGGGAAGTCGGCGGGCGTTGTCAGGCCTTTTCTATATGGATTCCCAGTTTCTTGATCTTGTACCACATGCTGCGTTCGGAGACGCCCAGGGCGGCGGCGGCCTTGTTCTGGCGCCATCCGTGTTGTTCCAGCGCGGCGACGATAAGCCCTTTTTCGAATGCGGCCACCTTGGCGTCCAGCCCTCCGTCTGGCTGGTCCGGGGAGAGGGAAGGCGCAGCGGCGGAGGCTTCCTCCAGGTTCGGGGGGAGGTGGGTCATGGTCACCATTTCCGTATCGCACATCACCACGGCCCGTTCGATGGTGTTCTCCAGTTCCCTGACGTTGCCGGGCCAGTCGTGGGCAATCAGAAGCTTCAACACGTCCGGGTGGATGCGCTTGCGCTCCATGTTGTTCTGCTTGCAGAAGTAGGCCAGGAAGTGGTCGCAGAGGCTGGGGATGTCCTGTTTCCTTTCTCTCAACGGAGGCAGTGGGATAACCAGGACGTTCAGCCTGTAGTAGAGGTCCTTGCGGAACTTCTCCTGCTCCACCGCCAGTTCCAGGTTGCGGTTGGTGGCGGCGATGATCCTGATATCCACCTTGCGGGGGGTGTGGCTGCCGACCCTTTCCACCTCCCGCTCCTGTATCACGCGCAGTACCTTGGCCTGGATGGAGGGGGACATGTCCCCGATCTCGTCCAGGAAGATGGAGCCTCCGGCGGCCGCCTCGAACTTGCCCATCCTGGCGTCGACACCGGTGGCCACATTTTTCTCTATGCCGAAAAGCTCCGCTTCCAACAGGGACTCGGCCAGGGCGGAGCAGTTCACGCCGATGAA
Source organism: Nitrospinota bacterium (assembly GCA_029880775.1). Taxonomy (GTDB): domain Bacteria; phylum Nitrospinota_A; class UBA7883; order UBA7883; family UBA7883; genus JAOUMU01. The sequence continues at coordinate 911 of JAOUNV010000598.1, forward strand.
GGATCCGGCGGCCCTGTCGGAGTTGTAATGGATGGCGCGGGCGATAAGCTCCTTTCCGGCGCCGGTCTCCCCTATGATCAGGACGTTGGAGCGGACCTTGGCGGCCCTGCCGGTCAGCTCGAACACATCCTTCATCCTGCCGGAGCCTCCCACGATGTGGGTGAGCTTGTAGCGGTCTTTCAGGTCCAGCTTCAGCTCCCGGTTTTCCTTTACGAGGCGGCTTCTTTCGAAAGCCTTGTCCAGGTTGATGTACAGCTCGTCCGGGTCCACCGGCTTCACAAGGTAGTTGAACGCGCCCTGGCGTATCATGTTGACGGCGATCTTTATATCCCTGGAGGCGGTAAGGACGATCACCGGCATGTCCGGCTCCTGCTCGTGGAGGGCCTTCATCATTTCAAGGCCGGTGGTGTTTGGCATGAAGTAGTCTATCACCGCAGCGTCGAACCCTCCCTGGCCGAACTCCTTCATGGCGTCACGGAAGGTAAGGCATGTGGCCACCTGATATTTTTTGAGGGAGAGGAAGCTTTCCACCATCTTCAGGGTGTTCAGGTCGTCATCAATGACCAGTATCCGCTCTTTGTCCATTATCTAGTCCCTTTCAATATTACCCTCATATTATCCGGTCCGTGGGCGCCGCTTCCTTTGCCATGGAAGCTTACATGGCGCCTTCCTTTGGAGCGTCGTCATCTTTTCTGTCGGCCAAGGTCCTTGGCCATTTCATGAACACGGTGAAGCCAGCGCCCGTATCCGAGTCTATACCGATTTGGCCGTCATGCATCTCTATAATCTTTTTTACCGAAGGCAACCCCAGCCCGACGCCCCTTTTGCCCTTGTGAGCCTGGTAATACTCCTCAAACAGATGCGGGCACTCCTCCTTGGGGGCGCCGTCTCCGTCGTCGCGGAAGACCACTTCCACCTCCGGGCCGGCGGCGGCCATGTTGATGTCGATCCTGCTCCTGGCGTGTTTTATTGCGTTGCTGACAAGGTTTATGAACACCCTTTCCATCTGGGCGGGGTCCAGGTCCGCCTGGATATCGACAATGGATGTGATCTTTTCCACGCCGTCCAGGGAGGGCTCCACAAATGCGCCGTTGACCGAAAGCC
>JAOUNV010000597.1 GCA_029880775.1 Nitrospinota bacterium
AACCTGTCATCGGGCCGCATCCTGGTGATCGCTTTTTCCACCCCCTCGGCCAGAGCGCCATATTTCCCCTTCATGGAGCCGGAGAGGTCCAGGACGAATATCCAGTCAGATCCAGTAGTTATCGGGGCCAGGTCATCGCCGGGGTGTAAAGTCACCATAAAGATTCCAGGCTTATCTTTCAAGGGTTTATAAGTAACCAGGTCCACCGAAGGGGGGGCCGTGTCTGGGATACGGAAATAGACTACGATATCAGTATCAAGGCGTATCGGAGTGGCTGTGGCCGCCGCTCCCTCTTCCTGACCCGCAGAGCCGCCCATGTTATCCATATGGATTTTCCATTCCCCTGGAGTCACTTGCGTGATGGCAGCGGAAGGATGGGGCGGGGCCCGCACAGCTTGGAGTGGAGCCGCAGTGCGTATGTGCATATCAAAGGTGAAAGCTCCAATCACCGCATCATTAGTGGTCCAGAACTGTAGCTTTTCCTCATCAACGCCTCCCTCCTCCAGGGGGTATACATAGGAAGCGATGTTGTGGTCATACGAGATTGGCTGTATATACACCACCCTGATCTTCGTTGACTGGTTGGCCCGTACCGGAAACACTGATATATCAAATGTTTTATGCCCCTGCTGCTCGGTCAGCCCTGTCTCGTGGCCCGCTTCCTTCTCCTTTGTATAGACATCCCTAGCCTCCTTCTTTCTCATCACCTCTCCCACCACAGGTTTGCCATCTATCCACATGGTAAACTCCGCCACGGCGGCTTTCTCCGGGATTGGGAAGGAGTATACCGCTTCCAGGTCTTTTCCATGGGGGTTGGCAAAGGATTGCTCAACGGTGGTAATAGCGTAACCATCCTGAATAACAACGTTTACCCTATGGTCCTGGATGGAGAGGGGCGGTATGGTCCCATCCTTTGGGGAGAGCAGCCCAGCTGCGGACGCCGGGTAGATGTATATACATGCCGCTAGGGCAGATAGAATCATCACCCCCCGTGACATCATAAGAAATGAATCAAACTTATAGGCCTTCATTGTCTGTCTCCTTGTGTGAACTATGTTCATGAGCGTTGTTCATATGCTACCACCTACCTGAACATTGTTCAACAATTTTCTTGCCTTACTCCTCCTTTTTCTATAAAGTCACGTTATACGCATTCTTTCAAATAGATACACGAAATAATGATTCGCATGGCCCCAATTCCCCACGAGGACCTGAAAAATAAACTTGTCCTGGTCGCCGTTCAAATCGTCCAAAAAGAAGGCTACGCCGGGTTGAATGTGCGAAGGGCCGCCTCCATGGCTGGATGCGCCATCGGCATGGTCTATAAAATCTTCGACAACATGGACGATTTGGCCATCCATGTGAACGCAGACACTCTGGATCGGTTAAACGATGCGCTGGCTCGCCCCTGCTCATCCGATGACCCTAAAGAGGCTGTCCAGGAGCTGGCGGACCGATACATCATATTCAGCAGGGACAACTTTAACCTGTGGAGCATGTTGTTCGAGCACAGGATGGAGCGCCCCCTCCCCGATTGGTTCAGGCAAAAGATCGCGCAAAACTTCGGCCATGTGGAAAAGGCGATGGCGCCTTTGATCGCTTCCGGGCCAGCTGTCTCCGCAGACCACGCCAAGGTGCTATGGGCGTCACTACACGGCATATGCTCGCTGTCTATCACCGGCAAGCTGGACACTGTGGGCGCCCAATCCGCCTCCACATTGGCGGTGGAAATGATAAATAACTATATGGCCGGGCTTGCCATCCGGATGGCAGGGCTTGCCGCCAGGACAAAGCGGGAAGATAATTCCAACATATAAGGGGGTAAACGCGCATGCTCGAAAGCCTGACGAACAAACTGGCCGATGCTTTTCACTGGATGTTCGACGACCCATCAGACGCCATTCGCCTGGCGCGGATTGTCGCCATCGCCATGCCGATAGCCTTCATAGGCGCTTTCACCTCCATCCTGAAGGGAATGTGGCTATACGCGATAATCTCCCTGCTGGGCGTTCCT
>JAOUNV010000111.1 GCA_029880775.1 Nitrospinota bacterium
GGGTAGGGTAGGGCGCCACCCTAGGTTATAGCTTATGTTTTAGGCGCCAAACCGGACATTTGGCTGTCACACATCGGCTTGCGGGCTGTTATATTGTTACTAAACCATAACCAAACGCAAGGTTTCTTATCATTTGTTGATAAGGAGAGAGCCGATGAAAACCAGAAAAAAGAAGCTGACTTTTGATCCGAAGGCTTTCCTGAATCTAAAGTGTCCACTTTGCGACACCGTCCTGTTGCGCAAAAAAGTAACCACTGCTGGGACGTGGATCCAGATCGTCATTGGGGTTTTGCTGATTCCGATCCTGGTGGGGTTCTACATCATTTACAGGGCCTTCAAGGGGCGTAAAGAGGTCTACTGCTGCCCCTCCTGCGGCAGGACCAACTGACAGCATCCGCTCAACCCCCGAAAATATAACCACCCTCAGGGCCCCTGCGCGCGATGGTGGCCTTGCCGAATTTCTCGTCATCAGTTTTTGGATGATCCGCGTTGTAATGTAGCCCGCGCGACTCCTTCCTGGCGATGGCGCACTCGATGATCAACCGGGCGCATTCGGCCAGGTTACGAAGCTCCAGCAGGTCCGGTGTCACCACGAAATCCCAGTAGTACTCGTCTATTTCATGGCGGATAAGCTCCATCCGCCGCCGAGCCCGGGCCAGACGCTTGTCGGTGCGGACGATCCCCACGTAGTTCCACATCAGCTCCCGAATTTCGTTCCACATGTGGCTGATCACCACCTGCTCATCCGCGTCCACGGCCCCGCCAGGATCCCAGGGAGGGATCGGCGGCCCACTGCCTGGGAGCGGCTGTGTGGCGCCCCACTTAGTGGCCGCCTCGGCGGCGAATCCTGCGAAAACAACCGCGTCCAGAAGCGAGTTGCTGGCCAACCGGTTCGCTCCATGCACTCCTGTGTGGGCGCATTCCCCCACAGCAAAAAGCCCAGGCAGGCTCGTCTGGGCGCCGGTGTCCACATGCACTCCGCCACACATATAGTGAGCCGCCGGCACCACGGGGATCATCTGCCTGGTCGGGTCGAAGCCGAACCGCAGACAGGCCTGGTGGATGGCTGGGAACCTTTCAGGAAACAGATTGGCGTCCACCATGGTGGTGTCTAAAAAGACGCAGTCGTCCCCTGATTTTTTCATTTCCATGTCGATGGCGCGGGCCACCACGTCCCTGGGCGCCAGGGAGCCTAGTTCATGATAATTTTTCATAAAATCAGTTCCATCGGCCAGTTTCAGCCGGGCGCCTTCGCCCCGCACCGCTTCTGAGACCAGGAAAGACTTGGCGTCCGGGTGGTACAGGCATGTGGGGTGGAACTGGAAGAACTCCATGTTGGCGATCTGCGCCCCAGCCCGGAACGCCAGGGCCACGCCATCACCGCTGGCGATATCCGGGTTGGAGGTGTACAGGTACACTTTGCCTGCGCCGCCGGTGGCCAGGATCACAGCCGTGGCGCGGAATGGCTCGATCTTTCCAGAAACGGTGTCCATCACATAGGCGCCAACGATCCTTTCCTTCCCCTGGTCCCCCAGCTCTCGGGAGGATACCAGCTCCACGGCCATATGGTTTTCGAAGATCGATATGAGCTTGAGGCTTTTTACCCGTTCGATAAGCGCCTGCTCGATCTTAGCCCCTGTCAGATCCTTGGCGTGGGCCACCCGCCTATGGGAGTGGCCCCCTTCGCGTCCCAGGTCCAGGTCCCCCTCCAGGTTTTTGGAAAACCGCACACCAAAATCGGTCAAGTCTTTTATGGCCGCCGGTCCACGTTCCACCAGCAGACGGACAGCTTCCTGATCACAAAGGCCCCCACCGGCGCGGATGGTGTCCTCCAGATGGGCGTCGAAGGAGTCTGCGGAACCCAAAACGGCGGCAATGCCACCCTGGGCCTTGTTGGTGTTGGAGTCGGCCAGATATTTTTTGGTGACCACGGCCACCTGGGCGCCCTCTTCGGCCAGCTTGATGGCGCAGGATAATCCGGCCATCCCGGAGCCGATGACGAGAAACTGGGTGTCCATGGGTATATTACCGGAGGCGGGCAGGCCGCCTATGGGAAAGCGCAGACCCGACCAAGCCGCGCCTGGTTATTATTACAGCGCGGTTCGAAATTCGAAATTATACGAACCTATGGAAAACTTGTCACCGTTATTCAGTTCCTTCCGGTCGACGTTTTTGTTATCGAACTTCACCCGGGCCATACCCCCCTTGAAGATGATCTCGTATTTGGCGCCGGATCTTTTGATGGTGGCGGCGATCTTGCCGATGGTTATCCCTTTTATCTGAATCTCCGCATCGTCGCCAGAGCCGATATTAACGATACCCTTGCTCAGCTCGGCGACCTTGGGGGCGCCGGAGGTCTGGTGCAAGAACAGTTTGGCGGCGGGGCCGGCTGCTGGGGGGGCTTTTCCCTCGGAGGCCACTTCCTGGGCAAGCATCGACTTCATCTTAGAGGTGTCGATCATCATGGTCTTGCCGCTCATGTCGTCCTCTTCATCAAACCCCATGCCGCCGGTCTCCTCCGGGTTGTCGAAGGTGAAGGTGAAGCGGCCAATCCTGATAACATCGCCAGAGGAAAGCTCCTGGGTGGTTATCTGGGCCTCGTTGATGAAAGTGCCGTTGGTACTGTCCAGATCGTGGGCTACGTACCTGTTGCCAAGCTTCTCGATCTTCAAGTGCTTGGCCGATATGGCGGGGTTCTTCAGGATGATGTCGCCCTTCTCTCGGCCGATGATGATGGTTTTATTGATGTCGACTTCTTTTAAAACCTTTTCCTTAGTGGCTATTGTCAGCTTTGCCATTGCGCTCTTTATTTTAGATTTAAATAAAACTGAGTTTATATACCATGACAATCATGTGTCAATCAATACCTATTTACCGATCATTTTCCATACCTGCGGGACGCTCACCTTGAACCGAGAATCCCGTGGACCAGTTTCCCCACATTGGCGGCGTATTTCTCCCCCGCCTGGGCCACCGCCTCGTGGGTCAGCACCCGGTTCTTCATCGACGCCGCGTCGTTGGCTATCAACGCCAGGGCAGTCACCGGGACACCCACTCCAGCCGCCGCCAGCGCCTCTGGAATCACAGACATGCACACGGCGTCCGCCCCGATGGATCGCAGCCAGTTTCTCTCGGCCGATGTCTCGTACACCGGCCCGCGCATACCCGCTAAAACTCCCTCATGACGGATGACTCTGATTCTACGGCAAATCCGCTCTGATTGGGTAATCATTTTTTCGTCATACACGGCGGACAAGTCCACAAAGGGGGATGGATCAGAATTGGGGTTTTCCCCGAAAAAGGGATTATCCCCCATCAGGTTAATATGATCCCTCACGAACATCACGTCTCCCGCCCGGTATTTAGGGTTCAATCCCCCGGCGGATGTGGTCAGGATCAAGTATTCGACACCCAGCGACATGAAAACTCTAAGCGGCAAAACTACATCCGCCATGGACATGGTCTCGTAGTAATGAAGCCTACCTTCGCAAAACAGGGTAGGGGTCCCTCCCACCATGCCGACGCGTACACGGCCTGGATGTCCCTGGGCGGAAGTCTGTTTGAATCCGGGAATTTTCGAAAACTCTATCGGCTTCCCTTCCGCCAGTTCCGCCACAGGGTAGAGCCCGGAGCCGAGTATCACCGCCACCTTGGGCCGGACCTCCAGATGCCTTTTCAGATATGTCACGGCCCTCCTGTTTTTGGTGACCAGAGACCCCAGATTGATCGTTCTTTCCCCAGCCGTGAATGGTGAATTGTACTCGTCCAGATCCACCATCGCTGGCCCAGGACCCTCCCCACCTCTTATCGCTCTGGGAGCCAGGCGCTTCTTGGGCGACCTATCGTCAGTCAGCTTTACCTTTAGTTGAGTTCCGTCGGGCAGAGACTTGATCTCGTATTTGTCCTCATCCCATCGCTCAGTCTTTCCGATGGGGCCTCTGGCCGGGCGCTTGTCGCTATCTCCTGCTTTTTCCCTGCTTCTGGATACCGGCTTTCTGGACACGGGTGTCTTGGACACGGGTGTCTTGGACGTGGACTTCCTGGACATGGGAGCCCTGGCGGGAACCGCCTTTTTCGCCCGTCTCGGCGACCTGGTGGGGGCAGGCTCCGGTGTGGGAGTGCTTTCCGCAGAAGCGCTTTGCGCAGGGGCCGGGGTTTCGACTTTTCTGCGGCGCAGGGTGGCCGGCCTGGCTGGCGCGCGCTTGGCGGTCCTCGATTTGCGTTTGGCTCCTGTCTTCTTCGCTTCAGTTTCCTGTGGCTCGGAAGTATCCAGAGTGTTTTCTTTATTGTCGTCTTCAGTGTCGGGCATCAGATTCGTTAGTTCGCTCATTCCAGCGGCGGCTCACGGAGCCTGGCGCTGCGGCAAGTCAATCTCTGTTACTCGCAGGGCCGCCGTTTGTTGTTTATAAAGTTCAGCTATTTTACCCCAAAGCGGCTACTCCGTGATGGACAATAATTCCATTTGAGCTCATTTCATGATAAAAGCCTAAATGGTCGGCTATGCTTTTAGACCTGAATTCAAGGGAGTCATTCTCGATAATGCGGGAATTGTAAATGGATAGTAATATAGGCATTCATGGCGAAAGGGCGCCAGGCTGGGTCCATTATGGAGCTTCCGCGTTTGCCGGGACCGGGATGGCGCTCACCTATCCCGATTATGGATTGTGGCCGCTGGCCTGGTTCACAGTCGCGCCCTTTCTGTTCACCCTGCGGGGGAGGGCGCCGCATCACGGGGCCTGGCTTGGCTTCGTGTTTGGGCTCTTTTATTTCGGCCCCACCCTCACGTGGTTGTCGAACACCATGACCAACTATGGGCATATGCCGGTGTGGCTGGCCGCGCTGGTGAACGCTCTGGCAGTTGTTATTATCTCCCTCTTCACCGCGTTTTTCGGATGGTTGACAGCATGGATAGGCCGTAAGACCAGCGGCGATATGGCCCTGCTCTGCGTTCCCGTTATATGGGTGGCGGTGGAGCTTTTTCGCAGCCATTTGCCCATTCTGGCGTTTCCCTGGGCCAGGCTCGCCGATGGCCAATACCTGTTTCTCTCGTTCATCCAGATCGCGGATTTTTGTGGTGAGGAGGGGGCGGGATTCCTGATAATGCTTGTCAACGCCGTATGGGCCTCCATGATCTGGTGGATGGCGGACAAAAGCCGCCGCTTTCCCATCCGATTGGCCGCCGTGGCGTTTATCCTTTTCGTCTCCTCCATGGTCTACGGTCAGGCCAGGCTGGCGCAAAGCGAAAAAATAAATGGCGCCCCTGTGCCGGTGGCGCTGCTGCAGGGGAATATTGACCAGGCCCGAAAGTGGGATCGAGGGTACCAGCGAGAGCAGGTGAAGATGTATATCGATATGACCTTGAAAGCCTCCGCCCATGGCGCAAAGCTGGTGGTGTGGCCGGAGGCGGCCGCCACTTTTTATTTCGGCAAGGATCCTTATTACGACGGGCTGATTAGGCAAGTGGCGCAGATGGCCAAAGTGACTATACTTTTCGGCGCGGTGGATAGCGGAGAGAGGGATGGAAAGCGGATATCGTTTAACAGCGCATGGATTCTCGATATGGGCGGCCATGCGGAAAAATACGACAAGGTGCGCCTGGCGCCTTTCGGTGAATTCGTGCCCCTGCCAAAGTTGCTTTTTTTCGTCCACCAGATCGCCCACTCCATAGGGGATGTCACCCCAGGCGACCAGGTTCACACCCTCGACGCCGGCGGCTTGCGGCTGGGTCCCCAGATATGCTTCGAGATCATTTTTCCACAATACAGCGCCCAGCTGGCCGCCATGGGCGCCGGGGCCATAGTCACTATCACAAACGACTCCTGGTTCGGGATGTCGCCGGCGTCGCGCCAGAGCATGTCGATGGCGGTTTTCCGCGCCGTGGAGAACAGGATCCCGGTGCTGAGAGCCGCCCAGTCGGGTGTCTCCGCCATCATCGGCCCGGATGGGAGGATAACCGCTGAAACACCCCTGTTCGTCAAAACCACTCTTTTCGGCCAGTATATCCCTCGAACAGGGCCACCCACCTTCTACAGCCTATACGGCTGGCTGATCCCATGGTTTTTCGCCCTCGGCGGAGTGGCTATTGTTGTGTGGACCTACATTGGCGCCAGGCGAGCCGGGGTTCCCGGCGCCGTCTAACAAACAGCCTCTCTCCGTTTAACCTTTTTCGGCGGATGATTATGGGATAAACTTCTGGCGACGGCCCGCGTCCGGGTAAAACACCTGGGCTGGACGGGTGAACGTTCTGTGTGAAATCGATGAAAGACGCTGCAATAGGATGAAAATCACCGAGTATCTGACAAAGGAAATGATTGCCGTGGACCTTAGAGCTTCCGGCAAAGAAGAGGCGATCGCCGCAATGGTGGATCATATAGTGGCCCAGGGTGGCGTGGACTCTGGCCGAAGGGGCGCGTTGATAGACAAGCTGACCGAGCGAGAGGCTTTAGGCTCCACCGGTGTCGGCGGTGGGGTGGCCATCCCCCATGCCTCGGGGGAGGATATGGAAAAGATGATGGTGGCCATAGGGAAATTCTCCGAGGGGGTGGACTATGACGCCATCGATGGAAAGCCGGTGAACCTGGTCTTTATGATCGTGGGCCCCACGCGCCAGCCCAGGGCCCACTTGCAGCTTCTGGCGGCCATAGTCCGCACTTTGCGAAACAAGCCGTTGCTGCAGTCGATCCAG
>JAOUNV010000600.1 GCA_029880775.1 Nitrospinota bacterium
GAATCCGTATTGCGGATACATTTGCGCCAGCTTTTCCATCATCGCGTCGCGGGTGACCTTCGCCACCACAGAGGCGGCGGAGATGCTGTGGCTCAGGGTGTCCCCTTTGACTATCGCCTGTTGCGCCCCTGGCCAGTCTATGGTGTTCAGCCCGTCGATGAGCAGCATGTCTGGCGCGGGGGAGAGTTCCTGCGTAGCGTCGCGCATGGCCAGCAGCGTGGCCTGGAGGACATTCACTTGGTCCACCATCGTCGAGTCCGCCACGCCCACACCCACCGCCAGGGCTTTCTCCAGTACCACATCATACAGCCGTCGGCGTTGGCCCGCGGTGAGAGCCTTTGAGTCTGTCAGCCCCTGGATGACCAGGCCTTCCGGCAGGATCACAGCGGCGGCCACCACCGGCCCGGCCAGTGGGCCTCTTCCCGCCTCGTCCACGCCTGCCACCAGCTTGCGCCCCCGGGATCGCACCATGTTTTCAAACGTATGGGGCATCTTATATATACTCCCCTTTGTTCTCCTCCTTCAGAGCGGCTATGGCGGCCATGATCTCGTCGGCGATGGCCTGGCTGGTGTCCCGAGAGTCCTCCATGGCGTAGAACCGGGAGAGGTCCAGCGGCTTGCCGAACACCACCGTGTATGGCACAAAGAACCACGGGCGCTTGCCACCTGGCCTGAAATACTTGTCGGTGTTAATCACCAGAGTGGGGATCACCACCGGGCGGGCGTGATAGATTATCCACCCCACGCCGGTGCGCCCTTTCAACAGTTCTCCGGTCTTGCTGCGGGTTCCCTCCGGGAAGATCATCACCCGGTAGCGCTTGGCGTAATAGGATATCCGGCGCATCGACTCAAAGTCGCGCTTGCCTCGTTTCACCGGGAAGCTGCCCCATACGCTGATGATGGTTCTCACCACCGGTATACGGAAAAGCTCCTCTTTCCCCGGCGCCAGGAAAGGCTCTATCGACAGCCTCTTGGCGGAGAACACGGGGACGATCAGGGTGTCCGCCCAGGAGATATGGTTCGACGCGATCAGCGCCCCCCCCTCCGGAGGCAGGTTTTCCACCCCGATAGCCTTTGACCTGTTGAGAACCTTGAAGAAAAAATCGACCAGAGGAAAAGCCATGAACCTGCAAAAGGACATGAACGCCATCTTGACGGCGCTGATGCGGAAGAGGCTGTCGAGCGCCTCCTCCTTTTCTTGTTCGGTTGTCGGTTTATTGTTGTCCATCGGTTCGCAATATACAGAAGAGAGCTCCGCGCGGCAAGAGCGGTTTTATAAATAAGGCGCCGGGTCGCCCCCCAGCGCCCTGATAGCATTCGCCATATCCTCCGGCAAAGGGGCGGTGAACTCCATCTGCTCACCTGTAGCCGGATGTATGAAGGAGAGCTTCCATGCGTGCAGCGCCTGACGGCCGATCAGTTCCTGCCCCCCTTTGCGTCCATATGTGGTGTCCCCCAGGACGGGACAGTTTATATGCATCATGTGGGCGCGGATCTGGTGGGTCCTGCCGGTGTCCAGGGAGAGCCGCAGCAGAGTGTGCGCTTCCAGCTCCGCCTCCACGGTAAACCGGGTGGACGCAGGCTTCCCCCCCTGAGCCAGCACTTTCATCTTTTTTCTGTTTGTCCTGCTCCGGCCGATATTACCCTCTATCCGCCCCTCGCTCGGCCCAGGACGACCCTTTACAATCGCCAGATACACCCGCCCTGCGGAGCGATCCTTTATCCGCTCGGCCAACCCGTGGTGAGCCTCGTCCGTCTTGGCGACGACTATCAGCCCGCTGGTGTCCTTATCCAGACGGTGGACAATGCCGGGCCGAGCCACCCCTCCCACGCCGGAGAGTTTTGGCAGAAGGTACAGCAGGGCGTGGACCAGTGTGCCGGTGTAGTTGCCCGCCGCCGGATGGACCACCATCCCCGCAGGCTTGTTCACCACCAACAGGTGATCATCTTCGTATTTGATATCCAGGGGAATGTTTTCCGGCTCCAGTTCCATCGGCCTGGGC
>JAOUNV010000599.1 GCA_029880775.1 Nitrospinota bacterium
AGGAGGGATCGTCCTGATAGGCCGTGCCACTCATTTTCCTGTAAACAGAAAGCGCTCTTCGCGCGTCAGACTCCAGCTGCCCCTCAGATATCAGAAGGTGCAGGTTTTCCAGTGTTTCTTTCAGCATATCGGCTATCCTTTGCTCTTCGATATCAGCGCGGCGAACCTTTGGAAAAGGTATAACGCGTCGTGGGGGCCGGGGGAGGACTCCGGGTGGTACTGGCTGCTGAAAGCAGGATATTTCTGGCTCTCCACCCCTTCCACCGTGTTGTCGTTCAGGTTCAGATGGGTGACCTTGGCGTGGGAGGGCAATGTGGCCGGGTCCACGGCGAAGTTGTGGTTCTGCGAGGTGATCTCCACTTTGCCGGTGGCCAGGTCTTTCACCGGGTGGTTGCCGCCATGGTGACCGAACTTGAGCTTGTATGTCTTCGCCCCCAAGGCTATGGAGAGGATCTGGTGCCCCAGGCATATGCCGAAGATGGGCGTCCGCCCCAGCAACTTTTTCACCGACTCTATGGCATAGGTCACAGGCTCCGGGTCTCCCGGGCCGTTGCTTAAAAAAACACCGTCAGGTTTCAGCGCCAGGATTTCATCGGCTCGCGTTCCCGCCGGAACCACTGTCACATCGGCGCCCATGGCCACCAGGTGGCGCAGGATATTGGTCTTTATCCCCAGGTCCATGGCCACCACGTTATACCGGGCAGGTTCCGCCGGTCTGGCGAATCCCTCGCCCAGAGCCCATAGCCCCTCATCCCATCTGTATGGTTTCCCGCAGGTGACCCCTTGCGCGCAGTCCACTCCTTCCAGTCCCTTCAGCCCGGCGGCCTGCTCCCTCAATGAGTCGACATCCTGACCATCGGAGCTGATCACCGCAGGCATGGCGCCCTTCTCCCTGATATGGCGAGTGAGCGCGCGTGTATCCAACCCCTGGATGCCGACGATCCGGTTATCCTCCAGATATGCGCCCAAGGTTTTTTCGCTCCGGAAATTGGAGGGGATAACGCTTTCCTCTTTGATCACGAACCCGCGGATGAAAACTTTCCTCGACTCCACATCTTCGTCGTTCACCCCCACGTTGCCGATCAGCGGATAAGTCATGGTGACTATCTGGCCGTCGTAAGAGGGGTCTGTGAGGATTTCCTGGTAGCCGGTCATGGAGGTGTTGAACACCACCTCGCCGTGGGTCAGGCCCCTCATGCCCAAGGATTTTCCGGCGAAGACGCGCCCGTCCGCCATCACAAGATACGCCTGTCTCATATCGAAAACCGTCCCCCGCCAGGCTCGGCCCATCTGGAGACCGGATTAAAACTACGAATCCGCATTTTTGTAAACAACCTTTCCTTTCACTATTGTATACGAAGCCCGGCCCTTCATTGCCCATCCATCGAAAGGGGTGTTGGAGCTTCTTGACCGGAATTTTGTCGAATCGACTGTCCATTCCACATCAGGATTTATTATGGTTATGTCCGCCACGGCGCCAGGGGGGAGGCTGCCCCGCTCCAGGCCCAGGATACGCGCCGGGTTCAGGCTCATCACCTCCACCAGCTTTGTCCTGGTCAGCACCCCTGTGCGGACCAGCTCCAGAGCCAGGCCCACGGCGGTCTCCAGCCCCACCACGCCGAAAGGCGCTTTTTCGAACTCCACCTCCTTCTCCACTTTAGCATGAGGTGCGTGATCGGTGGCTATGGCGTCCAGGGTCCCATCGGCCAGTCCCTTGCGCACCGCATCCACGTCCCGTTGCGCGCGTAGCGGCGGGGCCATTTTCGCGTTGGTCCGGTACTCGCGGCAGGCCGTGTCCGTGAGGGTGAAGTGGTGGGGGGTGGCCTCGGCGGTCACTTTTATTTTTCGTTTTTTACCGGCGCGGATCATCTCCACAGCTCCGGCGGTGGACACATGGCAGAAATGGATGGCGGCGCCGATATACTCGGCCAGGGCGATGTCCCGGGCCACCATAACCTCCTCCCCCACGCTAGGTGCGCCGATCAACCCAAGCTCGCTGGAAA
>JAOUNV010000601.1 GCA_029880775.1 Nitrospinota bacterium
AGGCGATCAACAAATGGCGATTCTCCTGGCTCTCCAGGGAGGTGGTCCTGTTGCCGGTCTTTGTGGGGGGGATGGTGTTTTATGGCCTTCTCTATTTCATCGGCATCCATCCGACCATCATCCAGGCCACTGGTGTGGCGGGGATGTTTGTGGTCCTGGCCCTGTATATCTCCACCGCCATGATCTACGGCCACTTGACGTTCATCAGGGAATGGGGAACGGCGTATACGCCTGCCAACTTCACCCTCACCGGCCTGATCACCGGCTGGGCTTTCGGCGCTGCCCTGTATCAGGTGGCCCCGGCCCCGGTGGGCGCCACACTTTTCAACCTGCGGCTCTTTTTCGCTCTGGCGGCCGCCGGGTTGATCGTGAAGCTGCTATATTACTATCGCAACTCTCGGCTATATTCTCCCACCACCATCCAGACGGCGCTGGGGATAAGCCATCCGAAAATCCGCCTGATGGAAACCGGCTCCGCCTACCCCACATACAATACGGAGGAGTATCACTACACCGCCCTGAAAGAAAAACGAGGTGTCCTGAAAGTCGCGTCCATAATCCTGCTATACGTTTTGCCCATGGCGGGCCTGGCGTGGGACTACATGGCGCTTATCTCTGGGGGGGGGACCTGTATGGCGCCGGTGGCGGCTATCTCCGCCATGGCTGGGGCGTTTATCGAGCGATGGGTTTTCTTTGTGGAGGGGAACCACGCCCAGAACCTTTATTACGGAAACTTCCCGGTCAAGACCCGGCCAAACCCTATCTTGCAATCGGGAAAAAAAGACGCGCCACTGCCACCTGGTGTGTAACCTTCCCTTTCTGGCGTGGCGCTAAATAAGGGGGAAGGTTGCAATCGACTGGATCCTGGAGCATATCGGCAAGATCGACCAGCAACACGTCAGCTTTTTTCGGGAAAAGGGAATTAGTTGAGTAAAGGCTTGCCAGCTGGGCATGGAATATTGATCACACAAATTAAAAAACCCGACGGGCTGTATAAACCCGCCGGGCCTTGAATCTCTTTACTTGGGCGCTTCGCAAACCCCCTTGAGGGGAAGCGCCCTTACAAAAATCGCAAATCTTACGACTCTCTACATCCGCTCCCTAACCAGCCATCGGTTTGCCGGTATAGCCTGGTGGCTTGGGTAGTTCGGCTATGGCCGCCAGCGCTTTCTCCACACCAGCCTGGTCCATGCTGTCATCCACCAGATCTCCTGCGAAGTAGTGGTCGTATGAGGCCATGTCGAAATGCCCGTGGCCGGACAAGTTGAACAATATCGTTCGCTCCTTGCCTTCCTCCTTGGCCCTTTGCGCTTCCACGATCGCCTGCCGGATGGCGTGCGACGATTCTGGCGCCGGGATGATCCCCTCCGCGCGACAGAATGTGACCGCCGCTTCGAAGCACTCTATCTGCGGATAGGCGGTCGCTTCCACGATCCCGTCATTTAAAAGCTGGCTGGTCTGCGAGGCCACGCCATGGTAGCGCAGGCCACCTGCGTGGATGGAAGGCGGCACAAAGTCATGCCCCAGGGTGTGGGCCGCCAGAAGCGGAGTCATCTGGCCGGTGTCGCCGAAGTCGTATGCGTATATCCCCTTGGTCAGTGTGGGGCAGGAGGCAGGCTCCACCGCCACCAGCCTGGTGTCCTTGCCTGCGATTTTGTTTTTCACAAAGGCGTTTGATATCCCGGCGAAGTTTGACCCGCCGCCGCAGCAGCCAATCACCACATCCGGATAATCGCCCGCCAGCTTCATCTGCTTTTCCGCTTCCAGGCCTATGACACTCTGGTGGAGCAG
Source organism: Nitrospinota bacterium (assembly GCA_029880775.1). Lineage (GTDB taxonomy): Bacteria > Nitrospinota_A > UBA7883 > UBA7883 > UBA7883 > JAOUMU01. Next base: position 1,792 of record JAOUNV010000601.1, read on the forward strand.
CACATGGCTGAGCACGGAGCCCAAGGCGTAGTTGGTGTCCCCGTTGGTGGCGGCCACTTCCACCGCCTCGGAGATGGCAATGCCCAGGCTGCCTGGGGAGTCTTGATTCTCCTCCAGGATTTTCTTTCCGATCTGAGTGGTGTCCGATGGGCTGGCCAGCACCTTGCCCCCCCAGCACTGCATCATGGAGCGGCGGTATGGCTTTTGGTAG
>JAOUNV010000358.1 GCA_029880775.1 Nitrospinota bacterium
GGTGGGGGGGGCCTTTGTGTCAATGGGGCTCTTCATGTCGTCTATCACGGAGAACCAGGTTATCGCGGCGGCGCTCAGTTTTGCCGCGCTTCTGATCCTGTACATGGTGGGATATACGGCGGGGCTGGTGGGGGAGACCACCGGCAAGGTGCTCGAGTACCTGTCGATCATGTTTCATTTCCAGAAATTCGCCAAGGGGGTCTTAGACACCTCCGATATAATCTACTACCTGATATTCACAGCTCTCTTTTTGTTCCTCAGCATGCGGTCTTTGGAATCTAAAAGGTGGAGGGGGTAAGCGTCATGATAGCAATTATTGTAATAACGCTGATAGCGGGAGTCCTGCTGGCGGCTGGCTTCAGCCTGTACGCCATAGACGGGGCGATGACCCTGAAGGCGGCGGGGCTTATATGGGTCGGCTCCATGCTGGCCCTTTTCCTGATATACATCCGCCTCAATGAGTTCAAGCGGCTGATCGGCGGCAAGAGCGCCAAGTATGGCGCCAACATGTTGGTGATGGTTGTTGTTTTTGTCGGTGTGATGGTGGCTATAGCAATCTGGGGCGCTGGCAACAACAAGAGGTTCGACCTTACCAAGACGGGGCGGTTCTCTTTATCCACGCAGACCAAAAACATACTTAATAATCTGGAACATCCGGTAAAAGCCGTGGCTTTCTACCGTTTCGAATCTGGCACCATGCACGCCGTGCAGAGGCAGATGGCCCGGGACCTTCTGGAGTCTTACGCTGCGGTGACAGATAAATTCACCTTTTCATTCGTGGATCCGGAGCGCAATCCCGGCCTCGCTTCCAAGTATGGCCAGTCGGAATTTCGGATCATCCTGCTGATGAGCCAGGGGCGTGAATATAAAGTGGGCAACGAGACCGAAGAGAAGATGACCAACGGCCTGTTGAACCTGGTGAGCAAGGAAAAGAATTATGTTTACTGGGTAAAAGGGCATGGGGAGAAGGAGCTGGCCTTCACCGGCAAGGATGGCTATTCGGCTGCTCGAGAAGCGATGCTCCAGGAGAGCTACGAGATCAAGGAGCTTTTCCTGATGCGGGTGAAGAGTGTACCGGAGGACGCTTCGCTGGTGGTCGTGTCCAGTCCCCAGAAGGACATGTCCATGGAAGAGTATGCGCGGCTGGACGAATATTATAAAAAAGGTGGAGCTCTCTTTGTCCAGCTGGACCCCGGCCATCCGCCGACGCTGCGGACATGGCTGGAGAGCTACGGCTTCAAGCTGCAAAGCGATGTGATAATCGACCGGCAGACCCAGATTTATGGCGGAAACGCCATGACCCCGGCGGTGTACGCATACAACAAGAAGCACCCGCTGACCCAGGATTTCACCCTGGCGTCTTACTTTCCGATTGTCAACTCTGTGTATATAGACGAGGATCCGAAGCAGGGGCGCTATCAGCTGGCCATGACCGGCCCGAGCAGCTGGACGGAGACAGACCGGGAACAACTGGAGAATGGTAACGTAGAATATAATGAGGGCTACGAGAAGCGTGGCCCTGTTCCCGTTATGGCGGTCTCCACCTTCGCCGCAAAAGGGGTGAAGGACGAGACCGGCTCTGTGAAAGACCGATACGGGAAAATCATACTGATCGGGGATTCCGACTTTGCGACCAACACAAACTTCAATCTGGTGGGCAACAGGGACCTGTTTATGAACACGGTGCACTGGTTGGCGGAGAAGGCGGATTTTGTCGGTGTGCGGGCCAGAAAGAAAAACATCAGCCCCGTGACACTCAACGCCTCCCAGGCCAGGGCGGTGTTCTGGATTCCAGTGGTGATGGTGCCCTGCATGGTGCTGATGACCGGAGTGGGGATATACAGCAGAAGACGCTGGTTCCGACAGGAGGCGCAGTCATAGGCCTGGGGCCTGGGGCGGAGTAATCTAAAAGATGAGATATTACAAGACTACATTTATTTGGGTGATGATCCTGACCGCAGTGGCCGGGTACAGCTATATCGACTGGGAAAAGACCGTCGCCGAGGAGCGGCGGAAAGAGGAGGAGAGTCGGCTCTTCAAGTTTGATCCTCCCCAGGTGGCCGCCATCGTCCTGGAAAAAGAAGGGAGCTTGATAGAGATCGAGCGGTGGGAGGATGGCTGGAGGATCACAAAGCCATTGATGGCGAAGGCTGATTCTGCGGCTGTGGAGAAGTTTCTGGGTCATGTCACCAAATCGAAAAACGACTCCGACTATGTGATGGACCCAAACCCGAGCCCCGAGCGGCTGCTTGAGTTCGGGTTGGCCACTCCGGCTGTGACATTGACCATGAAGGTGGGACAGGATCTGGCCACCCACACTATATTTTTCGGAAAAAGAGGCCCCACCATGGGCATAGCCTTCGCCCGGCTGAAGGGTGAAGATCCTGTGTACAGGGTGCTGGCCGACGCCCGTAGCGAGGCGGATAAGGATGTGTATTACTTCCGGGATAAGAGGATATTGCGGTTCAATCCTGTGATGGTGGACCAACTGGCGATGAGCCGGGATGGAAAGGATATCAGGCTCAAGTTGCCGGAAAACGGGCGGTGGGTTATAGAAAAACCGATCAAAGCCAGGGCGGATCATAACCGGGTGTTCGAGGTCATGGGAATGTTCTTTAACTCTGAAGTAAAGGAGTTCATTGCTGAAACCCGGGCCAACAAGGCGAAATATGGCTTGGACAATCCTGCGGCCAAGCTTTCGTTCTGGCAGTCGGGAGATGCGGAGGTGACCGTATCCATTTCCATAGGCGTCCGTAATCCGGAAAAGCGGGGCTACTACGTCTCGATGTCTGACCGGGAGAACGTGTTCCTGGTGGAGGAGGACTTGGTAAATGCCATTCCCAGGGACGCCGCCGATCTTCGCAGCAGGAATGTGTTCTATATGGAAAGCGAGCGGCTGACCAGGATAGAGATACACCAGCGGGGGAAAAAGCAGACGCTGGTGCGGGATCAGGAAAAGGAATGGCACATGGACAGCCTGAAAGGGACTAAGGTCGATTACATCCAGGTTAAAGAGTTTTTCGACGCATTGGCCAGCATCAGAGTGAGGGATTTTGTCACAGAAAACCCGAAGAATCTGATGGAGTACGGACTTTATCC
>JAOUNV010000309.1 GCA_029880775.1 Nitrospinota bacterium
ATAGATACTGCTATATGAAGGTTCTGGTAAGGAGCCGATGTACCTGAGCCTGGGGGGCAAAACACCGGCAGGATATATTTACGCACAGTCAGGGGCTGAAAAATCGATTCTCGCGGTTGATGAAGGCGTAAAGGGGATACTGAACATTTTTATGTGATGGAGAACAGAATGCATACGCATGCCAAGCCGTCCGTCTGGGCGGTGTTTACGCTTATCGCCGCGCTGGCCTTTGCAACCCCTGCGGTGGCGCAGGATGGACCCTCCGTGGGTCAGCTTTTTATCCAGGCTTACGACAAGAAGGATGAGAAGCAGATGAAAGAATTGATAAAAACCCATGCCGATCAAGTGCCGGGGGAAGTGAAGGCTATGGTGGAATACGCCGCCAGCCCGGAAGCTCCACCGGATGCGAGAGATTTCATTTTTAATATCGCCGGGATGATGTCCAAGATGTATGCGGATCAAACTGGGGACGATCGCCTTCTCAACGCAGTGCGAGCCACATATATGAACGTCATGAAGGCGCAGCAGGGCCCGTCCCTTGATCCGGAGGCGGTGGAAAAGGCCAAAAAGGAGATATCCGCCCTGGGGAAAGACCAATGGCGGGTCACCATATTTGAGCTTGGGGAGGATGGCGCTTTAGTTGTGGAGATAGATGTTAGGGAGTCGAATGGCGCCGAGCTGACACCCAAGATTGATTTTAGGAAGAGCAAACAGGTGGGGGAACTGGTTAAGGCCAGGTTTCCGGATGTGAAAAAAGGAAAGATTTCCTGGAGCAGCATGGGGGTGGGCCTCAGGACGTTGTTTCTGGAGTAACTACCGGGGAAAGGTGTTCGGATGTTTAATAAAGCAGTACTGGTAATGATCGCCGTGGGTTTGCTCGCAGGCCCATCCCTCGCCCTGGGCTCGGAGAAAGCGGAAAAACTGTTCAAACGAAAATGTTACATGTGTCATCGGCTCTCCGCTGACCCTAAAGTGGGCCCAGGGCTTGCGGGGGTGACCCTTCGCCGCTCGGATGAATGGCTCCATGAATGGCTGAAGAGCCCGAAGGCGATGTGGAAGAAAGGCGATCCGATCGCCTTGGAGCTGGTGAAGAAGTACAAGAAGATAATGAAGAATGTGGGCGCCATGAAGGACGAGAAGAACAGGCGCCTGATAATTGATTACCTGAAGGAAAACGACAAAAAAAGAGGAGTGGAATAAGGTAATGGCTGAGATGAAAAAGTCTACTATGGCATTGTCCGCATGTTTGCTGGCGGTGGTCTTGGTTGTGGCGGGCGGATGTACGGAAGGGGGCGACGGCTCCGACATTGAGGATAAATTCGCCGACGCCATATCCGAGGTGAACCCGGATTGGGTGCTCTACGAAATAGCTGAGAGCCGCGGCGCGGTGACAATCAAGGTGGAAGCTCAGGAAATTGTGAACTTCAGGGAAGCCCAAAAGGGTATAGAGGCGATCCAGAAAGTGGATCCTGGGTTCAAGGGGTACATAGACTTTTTTGACGCGAAGACGGGGATGGTTGTCCGCAAAATGGAGATAATTCCTGTTTCTGTGCCCCGCTCTGGGGGAAAGCCCGCCCAATAAAGGGCCAGGACTATTTTACGTAGAAGGGATCTTTATGGACGGAAACGCTGGTGGGAGTCACCGTTTCCACATGCTTGCTGGACAAAAGCTCAATACGCTTTTTCTCCAGTTCGGCTCCCTCCAGATTGAACCTGACCTGGAAAAAATTCACAGAATAGTCATAGCCGACTATCTCCCCACCAGAGGCGGCGATGGCTTTTTCCGCTTCCTCTGCGGTGATCTTGGGGGAGAAGTGAATGTTTAAGACTTGGCGGATGACCATAAGCCCTGTTTCTGGGTCCTCCACCACCTCCTCCGGCTTAGGGATGAAAAAGCTGCTACCTCCTCTGTCCGAGGAAGTTTGTATGAAGCTGGTGGGGCCGCTCTGTTCGCAGGCGCCGACCAGCGCCATCACGAAAACCAGGGCCACCGCCCGCACCAGCGTAGAAAACGTGATGCGAACGGTCTTCATCGATTCTGTTTCAGGTATCGCTGTCTTTATCATTATTCACCCTGGGTGGCCGCTACTTGGCGCAACGAAAGCCGATGTACGTGTGGGAATCGTCGGGGATGCTTTTGAGAGAGGATTTTATTGTACAATTCTCTTTCTTGTCAAAGAAAGACCCCCCCAGCACCAGGCGATAACGTTTCTCCGAGGACTCGTATTGGTCCACCCATTCCCACACGTTGCCGCTCATGTTCAGCGCGCCGGAGGGGCTGGCGCCCGCCGGGTATGCTCTCACTGGGGAGGTGCTGTTATGGCCCGATTCCAAAGTGTTAGCCTTCTTAGAGTCGAAATCGTTCCCCCAAGGGTACTTTCTTCCGTCAGTCCCGCCGGCGGCCAACTCCCATTCAGCGCCGGTGGGCAGCCTTTTGCCCACATGTTTGCAATACTCCTGGGCGTCAAAAAAGGTCACCTCAGTCACAGGATGGTTCTCCTTCCCATCGGGTATGGTGAACTCTTTGTTGAAGCTGTTGAATTGCGCGAAGGTGACCTCATGCTTATCGATCTGGAAAGCTGCCACTTTGCCAGCTTTTACCTTTCCCGCAGCCACTTTCACCATGTCGGATTCAGCGGTGGCCACGGTTGAAATGGAAAAAAACATAATAAAAAATGCTATCAGGACAGCGCCTGATTTAAGAAACCCTATTTTCAAAATATATCCCCCTCAAATGATGGTTTACTATAAAGTCACAATGAAAGTTAGCAACAATTAGGCCATGGAACAATGACTAAGAAAAAAGAAACCAAGACGACGCCGAATTTTATCATAAATGCGGTAACATGTTCCCTCTTTTTCTTTCTGGTTGCGGGATCCGGTCCCGAAGCCCAAGCTGGAAATTTGGACTCGGCGTCGCCCGAGTATGGATTCGGCAAAAAAACAGAAAAGGAGATCATGAAAGAAAAACCCAGGGACGCTAAAATCGGTGTTCTGGGCGACATGAGCGGCGAACTTTCCCAATTCGGGAAGGAAGCTGTCAACGGCGCGGAACTGGCCTCCGATGAGGTGAATGCCCGGGGTGGGATAAAAGGGAAAGAATTCGACCTGCTGATTTTCGACACCGCCGGATCGGTGGCTGGCGCAAGGGCAGGGGTGGATACCTTCCTGAGGCATAAGACCGTGGCCATTGTTGGCGCCGCCACCAGCGAGGTCAGCTTCGCTGCCAACAAACTGATAAACGACAACCAACTGCCTCTCATCTCCTCCGGGTCGAGAAGAAGATTGGGGGACACGGGGCCATATAACTTTCGCAACTCGCTCACAGATTCCAATGGCGTGGCGTCCATGGTCGACTATATACAACGTAAGAGGCCATGGAAAAAATTCGCGTTGTTCTCCTCCGTGGTCAACGACTATTCCATCCAGCTAAACGCGGTTTTCAAGGCGGAGCTTCTCAAAAGAAAATTCGAAATTATCGATGAGTTCTACATCTGGTCCCACGGTATGGACAGCATCATGCCAGGGGAGAGGGGTGTCGAGGCCCAGATCAAAAAAATGATCAAGAA
>JAOUNV010000602.1 GCA_029880775.1 Nitrospinota bacterium
ATGGCTTCCCCTGCTGAAAGTTTTCCTTTATTGTGGCTGGGGACAGAATACGCTTTAATTGTACTGATCTCGCATATCAGATCGGCCCATTTCACCAGTTTAACAGGGGGGCTGCATTGTCAGCCAACTCTCATCCGCACCGCCGGAGCATCCCATTCATGGTAATCTGGGCGACACCGACCAGGTGGGTGACGTACCGCCGCCTTCATGCCGAAAAAACCAGAGGGGATTAAGAATGAAAAGTTATAGAAAAGAGATATGGTTCAACGTTCCATCGAGGAGAGGTTTTGTGAATATTACCGACGAGGTGGAAGAGGCCTTGGCGGAAAGCGGCGTGATGGAAGGGTTGGTCCTAGTGAACGCCATGCATATAACCGCCTCGGTGTTCATAAACGACAATGAAAGCGGGCTGCACCACGACTATGAAAAGTGGCTGGAGAATATCGCCCCTCACGAGCCGGTGGACCAATATCGGCACAACCTGACAGGCGAGGACAACGCCGACGCCCACTTGAAAAGGCAAGTGATGGGAAGAGAGGTGGTGGTGGCCGTCACCGATGGAGCGTTAGACTTCGGCCCATGGGAGAGAATCTTTTATGGAGAGTTTGACGGGCGAAGAAAAAAGCGGGCGTTGATAAAAATCATCGGGGAATGAGGGCATACCCGGCGACGCAGGTGGATTCAACAGGTTAGTATTAGTAGTGGGGTATGTAAATCCAGACCGGCTCCCAGAACTTGTCCGATATCCTGTACAGATACGCCTTGTCCACCTCGGCCCATATTTTGCCGTAATCCTCCTGTCCTTCGAAAGTAGGGATTTCCCACTGTTGAGGGCAGTTCACCGTGTCCATAAACATTCTGTAATAATTGGCTGAATAGTGGACCGTGTTGGGATTCATCACCAGGCGGCCCGATACGAAACAACCAGGATACCTGTACTCCATTCTCGAAGGAGTAATGGTCAGAACCATGTCGAATTCTTCCACAGGCTCTCCCCAGAACAGCCTCACCGGCTTCCAATTACCGACCAGCCACGTGGGCACGGAATGGGTGGTCGCCTGGTTTCCGGTGGATTTCGGCTTGCTATTCGAGCCGCAAGAGGCCAAAACCATAGCTGACAAAAGTAGCCCTATGGAGAACAGCTTGCTGAACCTACCAGCCTGGAAACTTAAATCCACAATCGACCTAGAATAGAGCATATATGAAGGTCGACATGGCCGAGCCTTCCGTGAACACGATAAGGGCGCCCAGTAGGAGCAGAACCATGATGATCGGCCCCAGCCAGAACTTTTTGCGGACTTTCAAAAAATCCCAGAACTCGGATATTAACGATTCTTCCGGCAAGGCTTCCCGCCCATCATCGACAGGGGTTTCGGTCTCCACCTCGGGGGATTCTTCTGACATGCCCAAAAAACCTCGTTTAGCTCTATTTACCTGATACGTAAAACGCAGGAACATTCATCTGACGATCAGCCGTAGATACGGTTGCCGCGATCAAAGTTACCTGAATCTAACAGAATCCACGCGACGCGTCAATTTTATCTTTAGCGCTGCGGTATCAGAGGTTAACCACACTCCTGACAGGGTCCAGGTTTTCACGGTCCTTTGGATCAGAACTCCACGATTCTGCGGCGCTGGGTCATGTAGTCCATCAGAACATACTCGGTCAGGCTGTCCGGGTTTGGATAAAATATTCTGCCCCGAGTGGATTCCATGAACCGGTTCAGAAACCTATCTTCGCCATAATATCCGGTGTCAAAATCATTACCTAACATAAACACGTTGACCGAGATGCCCACCTGGGAGCAAGCGCGAGCTTCCCGCAACGTGGCGGCGTATCCCCTTTCCACCGGTGGGTATGACAATAGCAGGCTCTGCCCCTCATACCAGGCGGTGGGGGCTCCGTCGGTAATCAGTATTATCTGTTTGTTCAGTCCCTGCCGGGCCGTCAGCGACATCCGAGCAAGCTCCATCCCCTTCTGTATGTTTGTGAAGTACCT
>JAOUNV010000112.1 GCA_029880775.1 Nitrospinota bacterium
TTTCTCATTGCGGGAAAAAACGGAACAAACCGGCAAAGCGTATGACGCGAAAATGAAAAAGCTGCTTCGGGAGATGGACGCCGCCGTCAGCCTCAGTGGTGTCCAGACCAGGATCGACGATACAGACCCTGAGTGACTTAAAGGTCAATCGAAAGCTTCCCTCTTTCCCCCCGCAGTTTATAATTAAAGCATGGAACATAAAAATCTTCTCGCGCTAAAAGGGGAGATAGAAAAGTGCGTCCGATGCGCCGCCTGCCAGGCAGGATGCCCCACCTATGAGATGTCCTATTCGGAGACCCTATCCGCCCGAGGCAAGCTAAGGATAGCCAGGGCGTTACTGTCCGGCCAACTGAAACAGTCGCCCAGGATAGCCGCCGATTTTGACATGTGCCTCTCCTGCCTCAAATGCGTTGAGGCCTGCCCGGCAAAGATAGACACGGTGGCACTGTTCCAGGCGGCGCGGGCCGACATGGCGGCGGCAGGCGGGATGGGCATAGTCAAAAAACTTATCTTGCGGCACGTATTGCCTTTTCCGGCCAGGCTCAACTTCCTGGCGAAGCTGACGGGGCTGGCCACGATATTTTATGACAACGCGCCCGATGCTTTGGCCCGATTTCTGCCATACGCGAACCAGGGTAGCCGAAGGACCACTCCCCGTTTGCTGCAAAAGAACCTGCGCAGCCTGGTCCAACATCGCCACGGCCAGGGCGCGGCCAGGGGGGGCGCCTTGCGGAAGGTGGCCTACTTCAGTGGCTGCATGACGGACCTGGCGTATCCAGACACCGGGCTGAATGTAATGCGCCAACTGGAAAAGGCTGGAGTGGAGGTGGCGTATCCCCAGGGGCAGGTGTGCTGCGGCGCGCCTGCATGGTTCGCTGGCGACAACGATACAGCCAGGCAATTGGCTAAGAAAAACATAGAGACGTTTGACGGCCTGGATGTGGAGGCGATAGTGGTCTCCTGCGCCACTTGCGGCTCCATGCTCAGCCACGCGCTGCCGATGATTATGGAGGGGGATAAACGCGCCACCGCCTTGGCGGAGAAGGTGGTCGATTTCCAAAAGCTGCTGGTGGAGCTGGGCGTCGAGCGGGAGTTTGCAAAGGCTCCCGGTGGCGGAAAGCTGCGGGTGACCTACCACGATCCTTGCCACTTAAAGAGAGGGATGGGCGTGAGCGCCGAGCCGAGGATATTGATAAAGAGCCTGCCGAATGTGGAGTTCGTGGAGATGGTCGGCGCAGATGTCTGCTGCGGCGGGGCGGGAGCGTTCACGCTGGATCACCCGGAGCAATCGGCCCGGTTCGGCCAGTTCAAGGCGAAGGCGGTGGAAGAGAGTGGGGCGGATATCGTGGTCACCTCATGCCCCTCATGCCAGTTGCAGCTTGCCGACGCGCTGAGCAGAGCGGGGCTGGATGTCCCTGTGATGAGCACAGCGGACCTGGTGGCTATGGCGACTAGTGGCGTGGCCACAGGGGAAGGGAGGTTTACACCTAAGCCGCGCCTCCCTCGTTGATCCCACCGGGCGTATCGACTATACTTATGCCTCTAATGGTTGCACTTCATGCGGAGGGAGTGATTTGCCAGAAGCGATTAAGCAGGTGGGTGCAGCTGATGGCTCTGTCGCCCAACGCATCGACTACGACGAGTTTGGGAATATCACACAAGACACTAGCCCAGGATTCCAACCCTTCGCCTACGTTGGAGGTGTCTACGACCAACACACCAAGCTCACCCGCTTCGGCGCCAGGGATTATGACGCTCACGCAGGCAGGTGGACGAGCAAGGATCCGATATTGTTTGAAGGAGATGGACATAACCTTTACGGTTACGTGTTAAATGAACCAATCAATTATGTTGATATATCCGGAAAGCTACGAGGACGAGGAGATCATAGACCTTTTGCATCGGATAATATATGTCTCACGAAACATCAATTGCCTCCCGGTGATTATCATAAATTGCCAGAATGGGTAAAGAATTACCTCAATATACCATGCTGGGAGGAATGCTTTGGATTCAGCGAGTGTTGCTTTGGTGTCTACTACAACAATTCTAGGTCATCCAGCGCTAATGAGATGAATGATTATGGAGGCATATGTACTACCTGCACATTCCAATGGCCTAACTGGTGAGGAGGCGCAATAAATGCTAAACAATAGAATGTTACTGCCTTTGCTAACTGCTTTCTTTATCCTACTCTTTGACAATCATGCTATGGGAGGATGCACTAACGAAAGTAATTATAAAGAGCAAGCAGGGAAACTTAAACAGTTAGTCAGTCGATTTAACTCTGATGTCAGTAATGACGCATTGCCAGGTGTTAGGTTTTATAGAATATTATTGCTGTTTACCGATGTGTACTATTATGATGTCTGCAAAGAGAAGCTTGATAAATCTCCATTTCGTGATATAATTAAGGACGATGTAAATAATTGCGGCAACAATCAAATGGTATCATTTGAATATAAGGAAAGTACATACATATTCTTGTATTGCGTAGAGCAAGAACCGTTTACTGTTATATCAGCATATAGTATTAAAGGCGATCATATTATTGTTCTGCAAAAGACTAAGAAATAGTATGCTATTATTGCACAGCAAAGGTGACATTTATGGCAAGCACAGAATATTCACGACATCCGGATTCCGTGATTAGTTTAAGCCGCATCCATCATTGATCCCGCCGGGCGTATCGATTATACTTATGGCTCATCAGGTTGCACTTCATGCGGAGGGAATGATTTGCCGCAAACTGTGATAAGGACGGACTCGGCCAGTGGGGCCACGGAAAGCATGAGCTTCTCCTACTATGTCCAGTACACCCGTGACGCAATCGCTCCTGGCGCCCATTCATTTATTCGCTGTCATATGCTATAATCCCCATTCGAATTCAGCATGGCGCTTTGGAGTTATTCACGTCCAAATGTCTTGGCGTTTTCGCGCCGGGTCTTACGCAATCGTTACCCGTCAATCCCGTCAGGCCCGGAAGGGAGCAGCGGTCACGGAGCTTTCGATGTGCCGTAAGGGGCCCGGCGCGAAGCCGCCAAGGCGCCTAGTTGCCAAGGCATCTACCTGCCAAGGTGTCTTGGCGCCAAGGGCCATAAAACCCCGATATTACACAAACCCCAGCACAACTCAGACAAAGCCCTTTGGCGGACGTGTCACCCACGCGGACAAATGAAAGCGGAAAGTATCGGCTATTAGCCTCGGGAAGGGTAGGGGGATGTTCGCGAAATTTGCTCCACCGCTTCTCTGGCATAGGCTCGGCCTCTCCTGTCGATCGCCAGAGCTTCGGCCATGGTTGCCGCCTTGCCATTGTCGGCCATGGTCAGAGCTTTTTCGCAAACCTGCGGTATCGCGGTGAAGCTGATTCTCTTATCGATGAACGCCTGGACCGCCACTTCGTTGGCCGCGTTGAGAACGGCGGTGGCGCTCCCTCCCATCCGAAGCGCGTCATACGCCAGCGCCAGGGAAGGGAAGCGTTCCAGGTCTGGCGGCTGAAAGGTCAGCTTCCCCACTGTGGCGATATCCAGGGTGGGGAGCTGTGTTTCTTGACGGTCCGGGTGGCTGAGGGCGAAAGCTATCGGCGCTCGCATATCGGGCAGGCCCATCTGGGCGATGATGGATGTGTCGTTGAATTCCACCATGGAATGGATCACGCTTTCTGGATGGACCACCACTTCGATCTTCTCCGCTGGAAGGTTGAACAGCCATCGCGCCTCGATCACCTCCAGCCCTTTGTTCATAAGGGTGGCGGAGTCTATAGTGATCTTTCTTCCCATGCGCCAGTTCGGGTGGCGCAGCGCCTGCTCCAGGGTGAGGGAGCCCATGGCGTCCTTTGGCGTATTGATGAAGGGGCCGCCGGAAGCTGTCAGGATCACCCGGCGGAGGGTTTTCATCTTCTCTCCGCGTAGCGCCTGGAAGAGGGCGGAATGCTCGCTATCCACCGGGATGATCTTCACTCGCGCGGCCTTTGCCTCGCGCATCACAATTTCTCCGGCGGTGACCATGGTTTCCTTGTTGGCCAGGGCCAGGGTTTTGCCGCTTTTCACTGCGGCCAATGTGGGGGCCAGCCCTGCGGCGCCCACCATGGCGGAGAGGACCATATCCGAGCTGTCATGCATGGCGCAGGTGATGGCGCCCTCGGCTCCGTGGAGTACTTTCACCCTTCTTTTTATCATGGAGCGCAGTTCTTTGGCCCTGGCGGCGTCCGCCACGGAGACCACCTTTGGCCGGAATTTTTCGATCTGTTCGGCCAGTTTCTCCATATTGGTCCAGGCGGCCAGCGCTTCTATACAAAAACGGTCCGGGTGGCTCTCCACGATCCTAAGGGCATTTACCCCGATGGAGCCTGTGGAGCCCAGTATGGTGAGCTTTCTCACAGGGCAGAGCGGAGCTGGAGGAAAAGGTAGAAAGCCGCCGATGTGAAGAGTAGGCTGTCCGCTCGATCCAGGATTCCACCATGGCCGGGGATCAGGTTTCCGGAATCTTTCACTCCCACATTCCTCTTGATGGCTGATTCGGCCAGGTCGCCGATGGGACCTAACACACCGACCAGAAGCCCGGAAATAACCGCCTCGGCAGCGCCGAAGGAGGGGATCATGAGCTGCCATATAATAACGGCTCCCAGCACGGCGCCGATCACACCCCCTATAAAGCCTTCCACTGTTTTGCCTGGGCTCAGGGAAGGGGCCAGCTTTACCTTGCCGAATTTTCGGCCAACGTAGTACGCCCCGGTGTCACACAGGGCCGTAGCGGTTATCAACATCGTCACAAACCCCTGTCCGTCGTACGCTCCACGGATCAGCGCCAAAGCGGCCATGGGAGCGCCGGTGAACACCACACCGAAAGCCAGGTTGCCGCCAGCCATCAGCCGGTCCTTATAGCCGCCGAATACACACACCGACGCCATCAGCATGAACAGGGCCATAAAGGCCATGGTGGTCTGCTGTCCGGAGCCCAGATATAAAGCCGCCGTCAAAGCGGCCGCGGCCGGGACACCTGCCAACATGGGGCTGGGCCTGCCGCCGGCTTTGAGCATTCCGAAGAATTCGTAAGCGCCGATGGCGGCGATGACCATGGCGAACCAGAAGAAGTGGGTCGCTGAACCGTACAGGATCAGCGCCAGGATCGCAAGGGCAAGGGTAACTCCGCTAGCCAACCTGGTCATGGTGTATTATCCTTTCTCACCGGAAATCTGGCCGGTGGTGAGTCCATACCTGCGTTCCCTGGTCTGGAACGACTTTATGGCTTCCTTTACGTCATCGGCGGTGAACTCCGGCCATAGCTTATCTGTGAAATAAAGCTCTGTATAAGCGATCTGCCAGAGCATGAAATTGCTGATGCGCAGCTCGCCGCTGGTCCTGATCAAAAGGTCAGGGTCGGGCAGATCGCTGGTGTACAAGTATCGGCTCAGCGTCGCCTCATCCACATCGGCAGGGTCCAGCTCGTTATCGCGGACTTTTTGGGCGATATGGCGGGCGGCGGCGGCGATCTCTTCTCTGGAGCCGTAGGAAAGAGCCAGGGTGAACGCCATGCCATCGTTGTTTTTGGTGGAATCCATTGCTTCCCGCACAGCTTCCAGGGCGAAATCTGGGAGGTTATCCAGGGCGCCTATCGCGTTGAACCTGATGTTTTCCTTCAGCATTCTGCCAAGTTCCTTTGTGATGTAGGCTTTTAGTATTTTCATCAAGGCGCCTACTTCCGTCTTCGGGCGTTTCCAGTTTTCGGTGCTGAAAGAGTATAGCGTCAGCGCCTCGATCCCCAATTGGCGGCAACAGGTAACCACATTATCCACCACTTTGGCGCCTTTCCTGTGCCCCTCGATTCTGGACAGTCCCCTCTTCTCCGCCCATCGGCCATTGCCGTCCATAATAATGGCTATGTGCCGTGGCAACCCGGGCTGATCCGGCGTCGATTCTGTTTGGTTGGATTTATCAGATGGCATGGATCGGCTCAGCGGTCCATTATTTCATTTTCCTTATCGGCTGCCATCTTGTCGGTCTTGGCCACATGCTCGTCGGTGATTTTTTGGATTTTTTCGCTGGTTTTTTTCGCCAGATCCTCCGGCAATTCCTTGCTCTTCTCCTGCTTTTTCACCTGCTCGATCCCATCCCGGCGGACATTGCGGATGGCCACTTTTGTTTCCTCGGCGACTTTTTTGACCACCTTCACCAGCTCCTTGCGACGCTCCTCCGTGAGGGGGGGGATGGGAATGCGGATCATTTTCCCGTCGCTTTGAGGAGTAAGCCCCAGGTTGGAGGTGAGGATAGCTTTCTCTATTACAGGCAGCATGGTGGCTTCCCATGGCATAATGGATATGGTCAGCGAGTCCGGTGTGGCCAGGGTCGCCACTTGGCTTAAGGGGGATTTGACACCGTAGTAATCCACCTGCACCCCTTCCATCAGGCCCACAGAAGCGCGCCCGGTGCGGATACCGGCCAGTTCCCGGGCCAGGTGTTCCAGGGTTACGTCCATTTTGTGGGTGACTTCATCCAATATATTTTCCATATCTCTCAAGCCTCCTTTACGATGGTACCGATTTTTTCCCCCAACACAACCCTTTGTATGTTGCCCTTCACGTTGAGATTGAAAACTATGATCGTCACATTGTTTTCCAT
The DNA here is from genome assembly GCA_029880775.1 of Nitrospinota bacterium. GTDB lineage: Bacteria > Nitrospinota_A > UBA7883 > UBA7883 > UBA7883 > JAOUMU01. The sequence goes on from JAOUNV010000112.1 coordinate 6,618, forward strand.
GCACAACGAAATGGCGGCGGCATCCATTACCTTCAAGTTGTCCTTCAAGACATCCAT
>JAOUNV010000113.1 GCA_029880775.1 Nitrospinota bacterium
TAAGGGGGATAAAATAGCCTACGCCTCGCTGGTGTACAACAATTTCGACATATCGGTGCAGTCGGTGCTGGACCGGTCGGTAAAGATCATAACCGAGGGGTATGGAAGAGGAGACAACGAGACCCCCTCCTGGGCCAGGGATGGACGTCATCTCGTTTTTTCCTCCAACAACACAGGCGCGACCCAGCTGTATATTTCCGGGCTGGATGGCAAGCAGCCAAGGCGGATAACCAGCCTGCCCGGCGGCGCGACCCAGCCTTCCTGGGGGCCGTGAGAACCATCCCTGGCGAACTTTCTTGAATGTCCGCCTGAAAAATGCTAGATTTAGCGCTTTAGAGGAGAGGGAAAATAAATTTGAAAGAGAATAAAGAGGGAAGGACAATGCGCGCCGACACTGTGAATAAATTTTTATCATTTATATTCTTGGCTATTATCATCGCATTTGCGCAAGGATGCGCGAAAAAGGGCGGCAAATCAGGCTCTACCAGCTTATTTGGCGGCTCCGGCTCTGGTGATCAGTTCCGCCCCGGCGGCGAAATGGGGCAGTTGAGCCCCGAAGAGGAAAATATCGAAGCGCGAGACGCCAAGTATCGAGAGGTCACTTCCGGCGCATTGCAAGATGTTTTCTTCGATTTCGACATGTCCGAGCTTCGGGAAGATTCAAAGTCAATTATAGAATCCAACGTTAGATGGATAATGGCCAACCCTGGAATGAAAGTTCAAATCGAGGGTCATTGCGACGAGCGTGGCACCGAAGAGTATAACCTGGCCTTGGGCGAGCGGCGGGCCACGACGGTGAAAAATTACATGGTCTCCATGGGAGTGGACAACAAGAGACTCTTCACAATAAGCTATGGCGAAGAAATTGCGCTGGATTCCGGACATTCCGAAGAAGCCTGGGCAAAAAATCGCAGGGCTCATTTCGTGACAACGGAAGCTAACTTCTAACTCTTTTCCCGAAACTATATAGCTGGCGACGAGCCACCTGAGGGGGAACCGTAAAGCGTTCCCCTCTTTTTTTATTTATCGGACAATGCGTAAATACTCAACAGATCACGGGATAAATTTTCTGCGGGGCGCGGTTCTGGTGTCCTCCATTTTCGCCATGGGCGGCTGCGCCACAACCCCAGGCGTGGATCAGGCCCTTCGCGACGCCAGGGAGATCAACGCCAAGGTTGACTCCCTCCAAAATGAGCAGCGCGAACAGACCAAAATTATCGAGTCGATGCATTCCACCTTACGCACCCAGGCTAAGATGGCCACCGATTTCGGCCGACTTCAAGATTCGGTTTTGGTGCTCGGCGGCAGGGTCGAGGAGCTCAACGCCAGAATAGCCATGCTGGGGCAGAAGATGGATGGAGCTCGCTCCACCTCTGGCGGGGGAGTGGCCAACGAAGCGGAAATCCGCGTAATAAACCTGCGGCTGGAAAAACTCAACGAGAGAATAAAAGATATATCCGCCAAGCTGTCCAGGGCTCTGGGCGAGCCGGTGGAGGAAGAGGGGCCCAGTGGTTCCATGCCTGCCGCAGCGGCCAGCGCCCCCGGCCAGACCGAAATAGAAGAAAACGCCGCCGGATGGGGCGAGCCCATGGTGGGAGCATCACCTGAGGCCCCTTCGGAGCAGGCCGATATGCAAGAGCCAGGCGAGCTTTATCAGCGCGCCTACAGCGCCTATCTATCGGGGCAGTTCAACGATGCGGTGGCGGGGTTTGACGGTTATCTGAAGCTTTATCCGAATACGGAGCTTTCCGACAACGCCATTTACTGGCTTGCCGAATCATACATGGGCGGGGATAACCTGGAGGCCGCCGCCGCCGCTTTCGACCGAATGGCCGAGACTTTTCCATACAGCAACAAGGCGCCCACAGCCCTTTTGCGCGGAGCCCAGATATCTATCAAGCTGGGGCGGATGGCCCAGGCTGAGGAAAAACTGAAACTGGTCATAGAAAAATATCCCACCGCGCACGAGGCCGCCACGGCCAGGAGCAAGCTTGCGGAGATAAAACGATGACCATTAAAATATTCGATCAGACAAAACATAATCCGGGAGAGTACAGTCATCATGCTTGACGTTTTCAGGGAAGGGGCCAAATCCTGGCTAAGCAAGGTTTTCATTTGGGGTGTGGCGTTCACCTTCGTGGGCGCCGCTTTCATGGTATGGGGCCAGCAGGGCGCCCAGCGGCTGGTGGCTGTGGCCATGGTAGGAGACGAGGAGATTACCAGAGCCGACTGGTATCAGCGGACAAAAGCCATAGAGAACAATCTTCGCGCCCAACTGGGAGGCCAGTTGGATCCGGAGCTGCTAAAATCCTTGAATTCCAGGTCGATGGCGTTGGACGCGCTCATCGAGGAGGCTCTGATGCGCCGGGAGGCGGTCATAGCCGGAGTGGACGTGAGCGACGAGGAGGCCCGGGAGACCGTGATGGGAATGCGTGAGTTCATGACAGATGGAATGTTCGACCGGCGCAAGTATCAGGACATCCTGAATCTAAACGGCTACAAGCCGGCCGACTTTGAGGCCAATATCCGCCAGGATATATTGACGGCAAAGTTCCGCTCCCTGATCCAGCGAGCGGTGCGGGTGTCGGACGCGGAGGCGCTGGACGGCTATCTAGGGGACAATCAGGAGGTGGTGGTGGCATACGCCGAGGCCTCCGAAGAGAGCCTACGCAAGGAGATCAGCCCCAGTGACGACGAGCTTAAGGATTGGTACTCCAAAAGACAGCTTGAGTTTGAAACTCCTGACCGGCGCAAGTTCAGGATCATGACCGCCTACCCTGGTTCTTTCGAGCTGACGGTGTCCGTGAGCGAGGAGGAGATGAAGGATTACTACGACAAGCACACGGAGGAGTTCGACACCAGCGAGGCGGTGGAGGCGAGCCATATCCTGGCCAAGGTGCAGATGGACGCTCCGGCGGAGGCCGACAAGGCGGCCAGGGCAAAGGTGGAGAAGGCTCTGGCCCGGGTGGAAGCTGGCGAGGATTTCGCTGAAGTCGCCCGCCAGATGAGCGAGGACGCGGCGAACGCGTCCAAAGGTGGGGCGCTTGGCAAGTTCACCCGGGGACAGATGGTGCAGGCTTTCGAGGATGTGGTTTTCACCATGAGCACTGATGAAATCTCCAAGCCATTTAAAACCCCCTTCGGTTGGCATGTGGTCAAGGTCACCAGAAAAATTGAATCTGGTGTCGCTGAGTTCTCCCAGGTGAAAGAGCTTGTTAGGGTAAAGGCGAAAAAGGCGAAGGCGGCCGACGAGGCCGAGACGGCTATATATGGCGCCGCTGAAAAGGCCACGGTGGATAATTTTAAACAGATAGCCGAGGATGATAAGAAGCTTCGCCTGGAGCAGCTGACCCTCTCCCGCAACAACCTGATTCCGGACATCCCCGATTCCAAAGAGATTATGGAAACTCTCTTCTCCATGGAGAAGGGGACCATATCCGATGTAATCGTCTTCGATGAGGGGTACGCCCTGTTGGCTCTCGACGGTCTTGTTCCGGCGGCCTCGCCCCCGTTCAAAGAGGTCCGGAGGAAGGTAAGGGCTCGCTACATCAGCGAGAAAGCCCGGAAACTGGGCAGGGAAAAGACCGAAAAGGTGGAGGCCATGGTCCGCGACGAGAAAAAGACTTTTGCGGAGGCGGTTCGCGCCGTGGGGCTGGAAGTCAAAACAACCAAGCCCTTCTCCGCCACTTCGTTGCGCGCAAATAAGGGGGAGCAGGAAAGCGGCCAGACATCCCAGGCTTTTGCCATGGAAAAGGGGGAAGTGAAGTCAGTTCCAGGAATGAAGGGGTATATGGCTGTATTGCTTGTGAACCGCCAGCCCATCGACTATTCCCTGGCCGCAGAAAAGATCGAAGCTTCACGCCAGGGCCTGCTTGCCGCCAAGCGGGATAAGGCTCTGGCCCAGGTGGTGAGCCAGTTACGCAAAAAGGCCGAAGAGGCTGGGGAGATCGAAATCTTCGAAAAGATAGACAACGGAGTGTAGAACGATAAGGTTGGCTTCGGCCCTCCACCACCGGCGGATTTTCGATCCGCCGGTTTTTTTTCGCCGGAACGAAGGTCTATTTACTTACGCGTCTTTTTCTTTTGCTCGTTCTTCAAAGCTTCCACCTTCTTCGGATCCACAACCGCGCCATTGTTGGCCAGAAGCACCACCAATTCCATGTTCTCCTTGGCCAGGGCAAAGTCGGCGGCGGTGTAGCCGTCCTTATTCTTGGCGTTCACATCGGCTCCCTTTTCCGCTAGCAACTTCACCATTTCATATCGCCCCGCCACCACCGCCATAGTCAGCGAGCTTAGCCCCCTGTTATCCGTGGCGTTGATATTTGCGCCCCTGGTCAATAGCAGTTTCGCCTCCTCCTCCCTGTTCCAGGAAGCCGCCACCATAAGGGGAGTCAGCCCTCTACGATCCCTACCGTTGACATCGGCGCCTAGTTTCAGTTGCTCCTGGACCAGATCCCTCCTCCCCCCCGCCAGAGCCGCGGAGAGCAACAGGGATTTATCCTCATCGGTCTGGTTGCGTTTGGCGCCTTTTTCGGTAAGGAGCTGGTAGACTTCCGGCTGCGCGTTGGAGACGGCCACCAGCAGGGGGGTCATTCCAAATTGGTTCCTTTTGTTGATATCGGCCCCCCGTCCGATCAGCATCCGCGTCACGTACAGGTGGCCATTGTATGCGGCCGCCAGAAGCGGAGTAGAGCCGAAGTTATCTCCCACGTCGATTTGGACTCCGCTGGTCAGCAACATGTGGGCCACGCCGATATGCCCGTTGGCGCAGGCGGCGTGCAGGGGAGTGGCGCCCTGGTGATTCTTCGACATCACGTCGGCGCCAGCCTTCAGAAGCTTCTTTACTTCGGCCACGTCTCCAGATGTGGCGGCCAGTATCAGCCTATCATCCGGCGTGGCCTGGGCCAGCGCCAAGGAGGGCGCCAGCGCAAATATAAAAGCCGCCAACCAGGCAAGGTCGCGGATTGATCGCAAAACTTTATTCATTGGTTGAAATTCCTGAAATTAAAGATTCTAGCAAAAACGGCGCTTGGCCGCATTTTAAAAATGGTTATGGATAAATATGGGGGCGCCGCGCTCATCCTTTCGTGAGGTCCTCCTCTCCCTCCTCCGGGCCGATAGTCTCCATACGCTTCATTTTCCTGTCCATCTGGCGCACGGAGGTGAACACCTCATCCAGGGCGCCATCCGCCTGGTCCAGCCGCTCCCTGGCTTTTCCCAATCTCTCGCCGAAACGGCCGAACTCCTTGCGGATCAGCGCCAGAAGCTCCCACACCTCCTTGCTTCTCTTCTGCATAGCCAGGGTGGTGAATCCCATCCGCAGGCTCAGCAAAAAAGCTGTGATGGTGGAGGGCCCCACTATGGCCACCTTATGCTCCCGGCGGGCAAGGTCCAGTAACCCAGGCCGCCGCAAAGCTTCCAGGTACAGTCCCTCGGCGGGGAGGAACATGATGGCGAAGTCTGCCGTGATCGGAGGATTGATATATTTATCGCCAATTTTCTTCGCCTGCTTTCTGATAGCCATCTCCAGGGCTTTCGCCGCTTCGGCGATCACCGGAGCGTCTCCCGCCTCTTGAGCGTCCAGCAGGCGCTGGTAGTCTTCCAGGGGGAACTTTGAATCGACCGAGAGGTACAGGGGGGAGCTGGCGCCCTCGCCGCCAGGCAGCATCACCGCAAACTCCACCCTCTCTTGCCCCTGGGCCACCTGGGCGTTTTTCAAATATTGGCCGGTTGTCAGGGTGTCTTCCAGGATCGCCTCCAGCCTGGCCTCCCCCCATGCGCCCCGGCTGGTGATATTGGTCATCACCTTCTTCAGGTCCAGCACATCGGAGGCCACCTGGCTCATCTCCCCCAGGTTTCGGTTGATCTTGGTCATCTGGTCCCCCACCCGGCTCAAGGTATCGGCCAGTTTCCGCTCGATCCCATCGCCGAACGCCTTGATCGACTCCTTCTGCTCGGTGCGGTCCTGGCGGCCCCGCTCGGCGTTCTCCCGGCGGACCACCAGCATCTCTTCTCGCAAGGCTGTCTCCAGACGGTCCTGGCCCCGCTCCAGCACGGCGAAATTGGTCCGATCCTTTTCCAGCTCCGCCTCCTGGCGATTTATCCTGGAAAGCAGGACGAACAGCAAAACAAGATTAAGAGCCGCCAGAGCCAAAGAGGCTACTGCGGACATGTCGTTACTCAGGATTGATTGAATTTCCATAATAAGCCAGGGAGCAAGTTTCCTGATATCATATCCCAACGGGGCGCTGCTATCCCCGGAATATATTAAAAAAGGAATTTGATTTTGACAGAAAACCTTGACTTGGCGCTATTGGCGCAAAAAGTGGCCCTTATCGCCGCCAGGGCGGGCGAGGCGGCCATGGAGCACTACACGAAGGCGGAGGGCGCCGTGATGACCAAGGAGGATAACAGCCCCCTCACCTTGGCCGACCTTGCGTCGCACAATCTTATAATCAAAAGGCTCGGCGAGCTGACTCCCGATATACCGGTCCTTTCAGAGGAGTCGACCGACGAGATCACTTATGACATGCGGAAGGGGTGGAGCCGGTTCTGGCTGGTGGACCCGTTGGACGGCACCAAGGAGTTCATCAAGCGTAACGGGGAGTT
>JAOUNV010000114.1 GCA_029880775.1 Nitrospinota bacterium
AGGTGACGGAAATGGCGCCGCCATGGGCTTTTATAATATCCTGGCTGTATGGCAGGCCCAATCCCGTGCCTCTTTCACCGGCGGTCCCTAGAGTGGATGTCTTTTCCTCGTGCCTGAACAATTTCTCCAGTATGCCTGGTCTTACGCCTATCCCGGTGTCCTCCACCGCAAAGGTGACAGTCTCGCCGGTTGTTATCGATAGCCGGATTTCGTCCCCTTTGTTGCAGAACTTGATAGCGTTGGATACCAGGTTTTGTATTACGTTGGAGAACAAATCATAATCAGCGTATAAGTATGTCGCTTCCGGGATTTCGTTGGTAATTTCGATTCCTTTTTTCTCGGCGAGAAAGGAAGTGCTCCCCAATACATGATAGATAATGCGGTTGGCGGTGATAAATCGTTTGCGCACTTCAATGGCCCCGGTCTGGAGCCTGCTGATATTTAAAACTTCATCAATGGTTTTCACCATCATTTGTCCAGTTTGCGCCGCTCGTTCATATAGTTCCTTTTGCCGGGGAGACAGTGGATTATCGGAATCTCTATCAATGAACTCCAGCAAACCCAAAGAAGTGGCCAGGGGGGATTTTAGATCATGGGCGACAAGGGAAACATATTTGTCCTTAAGCTTTGTCGCCTCTTCGGCCTGGGTTTTTGCCTCGATGAGTTTTCTTTCAATACGTTTTCTTTCAGTGATATCCATTACAAACGCAAAAACATTTGCCATTTTGCCTTGATTATCCAAGATCGTGGAGGCATGTATAATCACGTATATATTCTCCCGGTTTTTTGTGAGCAAGGTAACTTCATAGACACGTTGATCACTCACCAATATTCGGGACGCTTGCTCCGCTAATATTTTCTGGTTCTCTTCATCCGCAAAATCATGTGGCTTCTTGCCAATCATTTCCTCGTAACTATATCCCAGCATCTCGAGCAAGGAATGGTTAACCTCCACAATTTTCAGATCGGGATCCAGCATCCAGAATCCCTGGCCAGCCGTTTCGATGATCGTTCTTTTTATCTTTTCGCTTTTGAAGAGTTTCTCCTCCGCTTCTTTTCGCCGGGTTATATTCACAAAGCTAACCACCGACCCGATGACTCCGTTTTCGTCCTGTACCGGACGAGACCAGTATTCGACTGGAAAGCTGGAGCCATCGGCGCGCCAGAATACTTCGTTGGAAATGTTGGTGGATTTTTTCTCACGAAAGGCCTGGTAAATGCGGCAGTCCTCCGCCTGGTATGGCGTTCCATCCGCATGCGAATGATGAATCAGGTTATGCATGTTTTTGCCGATCAACTGGTCGGCGGCGTCATACCCCAGTAAGCTGGAACAAGCGACGTTGGCGAACGTACATTCTCCCTTCAGATTTATTTTATAAATCCCCTCCACCGAGGAATTGAGTATTAACCTGTACCTCGCCTCGCTGGCATTCATGTTCCGTTCCGCCTCCTGGCGCTCAGCTATTTCCAGATTCAACTGCTCATGAATACGAATGACATCTATTCGAACTCGCGCCAACTCAACAATCCGGTTAAGAAGGTATCTCTGTTTTTTTAAGTATGCTTTGTCGTCAAAGTTGTTTGTGAAGAGAAACCATCCGGAAGGTCCCAGGGAAGGAGACATCGGGAAGAGATAATATGAATTAACGGCTGGAGATACTTTCAAGGCTGAGATTATCCTAGGCGCCGGAAGGCCCTCGGAGATTTCACCAAAATGTTGCCCATTCGCCAGCAATTCTTCCAGTTCCTTATCAAGCTTTATCCGCTCATCTTTTAGCGATTTGCCGCATGAATTACAGAAATCCTCATGAATCTGAACTTCACCACTGGCGATGGAGAAATAAGAGGCGTAAACCAGATCCTTGCCCAGGACGACATCCTCCAAAACGACATTGATCACTTCGCTTTCTTTTTCGAGAAAGCTTATTCGCTCCGATACCACCCCCAAAAGAGAAACATCCTCAGTTTGGTCGGTCAGGATTTCGTTTTCCTCTTTTAGTAGAGAAAGCTCTCGGGAGAGTTCGTCTATCTTTTTTTCCAACTCTTCTTTTTTCATACGCCGTGTTTCATGGCAAAATCCTTGATCAGGCCCACCAGCCATTCAGGCTCATCCTCCTGGATGAAATGGCCGCCCGTTTCGATTCTTTCCAATCTGGAAGTTTTTATCTCCCTGTGCAATCGCTCTGCTATATCTGGTTTAAGGTACACATCCTCGTCTCCCCGGATGATGAGAACAGGGATCGATAAATTTTGCAGATCATCCACGATGGACATAAGGTCGCCATTGTCCAGGCATTTGGCCAACCTTAAAAAACCGCGCCTCCCTTCCGGAGTACGCAATGGTCGGTAATAGTTGTTCATAAGATCGTCGGTGCAGCGCTCTTTATGATACAAGCCTCTTTTGATCAGAACTTCGAGAAAACCCGCATCCAGAACGGCCATTCCTATTTGCCTGAAGAAAGGTATACGCATGGTGGAGATAGGCTGCACGGGCCAGTAATCATAGCCGATGCTGTTCACGAGCGTAAGAGTATGCGTGCGCTCCTGGTATCGCGTAGCGAGGATCTGCCCTATACCCCCGCCGATATCGTGGCACACCAGATGGCAGCGCTCCACCCCCAGTTGATCCATGAACAGTTTGATCATATCCGCCTGGGCGGAAATAGAGTAATCGACATCTGCCGGTTTGTCAGAGTCACCACAGCCCAGAAGGTCCAGGGCGATCACATCGTTATGCTCAGCCAGGGATGGGAAAAGCTTTCGCCAGATAAAGGAATAGGTAGTGATCCCATGAATGAGGATTAACGGTACGCCAGTTCCCTCTCTATGGTAGGCAATCTTGTGTCCGTTGACGGTTTCGTATCTTGTTGTATCCATAAAGGCTACTTGCGTGAGTTGACCAGGCACCGTTTATTGTAGCGTATATTCCTTATTTTAGTCTAAGTTTTGCTTAATGTGAGTTCGATGGGCAGGGAATATGAAATACCCGCGCGTCCCAAGCCTTATGGACGTTTGGCCCCGAATAGACGTATGCCTGGATTAGGAATACAACCTGCTAGCCAACAGCAAGTGTTTTACCCTCTGATAGCATTAGCTCCATTTCCTCTGGCGTGACGGGATGACTGAAGAGGAAACCCTGTATCTCGTCGCAGCCGATTGACCGCAGGAATTCCATTTGAGCCCTGGTTTCTACTCCCTCTGCGACAACCCTAAGGTTCAGGTTCTTCGCCATGGCCACTATTGTGCTCACCATGGCCATATCTTCTTTGCTTTCCGGAATGGTCATGACAAAGAAGCGGTCTATCTTTAATTCTTCGATCGGGAACTTTCTGACGTGGCCCAAGGAGGAGTATCCCGTGCCGAAATCATCCAGCGAAATATTGATCCCCATTTTTTTTATCTCGTGCAAAATGGTAAGAGCCTTTGTCATATCCTTCATTATGCTGGTTTCTGTGACTTCCAGGCAGAGCCCCTCGGCCTTCAATCCAGTTGCCTCAAGCGTGGATCTTAGCACCTCCAGAAAGTTACCTTTTTCCAATTGGCGCACGGAAATATTCACCGAAACCACCAAGTCCTGCCATCCCATTTCGTGCCAGCTCTTCAGTTGTTGGCAAGCCGATAATAGTATCCGCTCACCGATCTGCACAATAAGACCGTTTTCCTCCGCCATGGAAATGAAAAATTCCGGGTTGACTATTGTATTTTCATCGCTGTTCCATCTGGCCAGCGCCTCCATTCCAGTGATCCTCCCGTCGATCAGGCTCACCTTCGGCTGATAATAGGCCATGAACTCGTTCTTCTCCAGCCCCTCCCGCATCCTATATTCCATTTCATAAAGCCGGGCCGCCTTTTCATCCAGGTTGCTGGTGAAGAAGCTGTAATTATTCTTTGTGCTATCCTTGACGTGGTACATGGCCAGATCCGCGTTGCGAACCAGATCTTCTTCCGTCTTGCCGTCAGCGGGATACATGGCGATGCCCACGCTGACAGTAGAGTGAATATTTTTCCCCTGATGAGTGTAAGGGTCGGCCATCGTATCTATGATCTTGGCCGCAACGGAGGCCACATCCTTTTCACTTTTCACATTCTCCATTACCAAGACAAACTCATCTCCCGCGTATCGTGAAACCGTGTCTGTATCCCGCACACAGGCGGCAAGCCGCATCCCCACTCCCTGGATCAGCAGGTCCCCTGAGTGATGCCCGAAATTGTCGTTAACTTTTTTAAAGTTGTCGATATCCACAAAAAGAAGGGCTAATTTCTTTTCGTCCCGGGCCGCCCTGCCGATAGCCTGTTTCAAACGGTCGTTAAACAACCAGCGGTTGGGAAGCCCCGTCAAAAGGTCGTGATACGCCTGATACTTGATCTCTTTCTCGCTGCGGTTCAGCTCCGTTATGTCGTGGAAGACGGCGGCGTATCGATCCACTTTCCCGTTGGAATCCCTTATTACCGTGATATTTTCCCGCACGAGATATGGAATTCCATTTTTACTCCTGTTCCATATTTCACCTTGCCATTTATCCTTTTCGGTCAAGGATTTCCACATCTCCTGGTAAAAGGCTTTGGGATGCCGATCCGATTGCAGGAGCCTGGGATTTTGCCCGATCACTTCCTCTGGGTTGTATCCCGTGATCTTGGTAAATGAGGGATTTACATACTGGATCATTCCAGCGGCATCCGTCACCATGACACCTTCGGCGGCGTTTTCATACACCAATGCCGCTAACTTCAGTTGCTCCTCGGCCTGTTTGCGCTCCGTGATGTCGCTGTAAGTGCCCAGGATATATCTCTCCACGCCAATATCTATGAATCTCGATTTGACCAGGATGTCTCGAATATCACCGCTTTTCGTCCTGTGCTTGGTTTCGAACGTATCCGATCCTTCTTTAACCAGCTTTTCTATATGTTTCGCCACCTCCTCCGGGGATTCGTTCACTTCATAGTCCCGTACGCTGATTTTCCGGAACTCCTCCCGTGTATAGCCCAGCCGCTGGTGTGCCAGATCATTGAATTCAATGGTGTCCCCGTTTTTCGGATCCACCAGGACAATTGCGTCGGAGGCTTGATCGAATATGGCGCTGAAACGCGCCTCGCTCGCCTTGATCCTCTCCTCGGCCTTTTTGCGCTCTGTCACCCTCCCCAGCAGGGCGCCCAGGTTGGTCATGGTCTCTGTCAACATAGGATCCGGCTCTGCTGGTTCCAGGGAAAAGAACTCCAGAACAGCCACCACTTGCTTCCCTTCCAGCACCGGGAACGCAAATGCTCCCCTTATGCCGACATCCCTGGCCGCATCCGCCCGGACACATTCATTACCTGTGGTGACATCGAATATCCAGCGCGGTTTCCCATCCCGCAGAACCCTGCCCGGCAACCCCGCCCCCGATGGGGAACGTATATCCATAGTGACATCCATGAACTGCTGGAACCTGCTACGGTCACTTAAGCTCCAGATCTCAGTTGAAAAAAGCTCTCTGTCCTGGTCACAAAGATATACATGTCCGATCGGCCATCCTGTGTGACCGCATACCTTTCCGAGACATATTTTCATCGCCTCATCCAGAGTGGAAACCTCATTGGTGGCAATGGCCAGTTCCTGCAATAACTGAATTAATTCAGTTTTATGTCGAAGATTTTCCTCCGTCCTCTTCCGCTCCGTGATGTCGTGCACAGTACCGATCATACGCTGAGGCCTACCCGCATTGTCCCGGTGGAGAATTCCATATTCATGAACATACCGCACTTCACTGTCTGGTCGCACAATTCTGTGCGCGATGTCGTAACCAGCATTGTTGTTGAGTGAATCGTCCAGAGCATCGGTTACGGCCTTCCTGTCGTCAGGATGTATCACATCCAAAAGCACGTCAAAGGTGGGAGCTAACTTCGTCGGCTCCATGCCGAATATTCTGAAAATCTCATCAGACCATTCAAGATCGTTGGTTTCCACATTCCAGACCCAGCTTCCAACATGAGCTATCTGTTGAGCCTCCTCAAGTTTTCTTGCGCTGTCGATCGCCTTGTAACCGGTTTCCTTTTGGAGCAACGCCAGGGTGGCCGCCACCCAAATAATCGCTATCGCCAGAAAACGGTTTGTGAGCACCACCCACAGCTCCGCCCCCTCTGGGGAGAGGAAAAAACCTGCCATCGTGAACGCCGTGCCCAAAATCGCCATGGCTATGGTGAAATGTCTTCTGACCGACCAGATGGATATAAGGACCGGGGCCACATATGGCACCCCCCCCGCAACGCCCAATGGAGTGGTTACATCCAGTGCGAAAATAAGGATCGCCAAAGCGCTACATGTCAAAGCAAGCCAATACTCAGCCCGGCTCCACTGGGTTGTCTGTATGGATAGAGCCCCCAGGCTCGAATCCACAGGCGCCGTGAGTCGCTTGAATATATATGCGCCAAACCCGACAATGAAAAACGCGCAGAGAGCCGAGAGGAGCCCAGCCCTGGCGAATGGCGCCCGTATTTCCGACAAATCGATCTTTGCCACGATACCGATCCGCTCTCCTTGCCACTCCACCGGCTCGTAAGCGGCCAGGACACGAACCCCACGGTAATCCAAACCTATAACCGATCCGGCGTTTCCTTTTAGGGCATTGCG
>JAOUNV010000115.1 GCA_029880775.1 Nitrospinota bacterium
AGCTTGATGAAAACACCGGTGAGCCTTTTTCCCGGGAGCGGCTCTACGATCCGGAGGTGAACATCGCCATTGGGGTGGCGTATCTATCCAAATTACTGGAGCGCTACGATGGCTCCATGGCCCTGGCGCTGGCCGCATACAACGCCGGTGAGCCGACAGTGGACCGCTGGGTGAAAAAGCTCGAAGCGCCAAACCAGGAGGAGTTCATCGAGATGATCCCCTACTCCGAGACCCGCGGTTATGTGAAAAACGTGCTCAGGAATCTGGCCCTGTACAGAAGCATCTACAGCCGGAATAAAATCGCCAGCGAGCCGATGGTGGCCCGGTCTGTTTTGTAGTTATAAGGAAAATGTACGATTTAGTCATAAAAAACGGCCAAATAGCCGATGGTGTCACCGACAACCTGTACCGCGCCGATCTGGTAATAATCGGTGACAAGATCTCCGCCGTGGCCCCGGATGTCTCCGAGGGGTTGGCCAAAAAGGTGGTGGACGCTTCCGGGATGGTGGTGGCGCCTGGCTTTGTGGATGTCCATTCCCACTCCGACTACTATCTGGTTATCGACCCCCGAGCCGAGTCGAAACTGTTGCAGGGAGTGACCACCGACGTGGGGGGGAACTGCGGCTACTCCGCCGCGCCAATGTCTGGCGGCTTGCGGGAAAGGCGTGTCCAGGACTACCAGTCCCAATTCGGGATAAAGGTGGATTGGTCTAGCCTGGAGGAATATTTCGAGACCATCACCCAGGCGGGACATGGGATAAACTACGCCGCCATGCTAGGCTACAACACTATCCGAGGCTCCATACTGGGGGAGAACGACAGCCAGCCGGATAACGGCTCCATGAAAAAGATCAAGACCACCATTGCCGAGGGGCTGGATCAGGGCGCCGTGGGGGTGAGCGTGGGAGTTGTCTATCCCCCCGCCTGTTTCGCCACGGAGGATGAGTTCGCCGAAGCTATCGGCGTGGTGGGGGAGCGGGGAAAGGTGTTCGCAACTCACATCCGCTCCGAAGGCCCACGGCTCACAGAATCGCTGACGGAAGTGGTCAACGTGGCCCGGCGCTCCGGCGCCAGGCTGCAGGTATCTCACCTGAAGACCGCCGGTAAAGCCAACTGGACAAAGCTTGACCGAGCTTTCGATATACTGGAGGGCGCCATGTCAGAAGGGATGCGGGTGATGGCGGATCGCTACCCTTATCTGGCGTCGAACACCGGCCTGCAAGTGGTGCTGCCGGACCGCGCCTTTGATGGAGGGAAAGAGGCTCTACTGCGAAGGCTCAACGATGGCGCCGAAAGAGAGGCTTTTTTAAAGGATATTTTGACGGCCCACCCGGAGCCGGAATATTGGGAAACAGTGATGGTGTCTCAGGTGGTGAACCTGAAAAACCGTGAGGTGGAAGGGCTGACCGTGGCCCAGGGCGCCGAGCTTAGAAAAAAGGCGCCCCACGATTTCGTGTTCGATCTTCTGGCGGAAGAGGACGCGTATGTGGAGGCGATATTCTTCTGCATGAACCAGGAGAACATGGACCGGATATTCAACAAGCCATATGTGATGGTCGGCTCCGACGCAGGCGCCAGGGCGCTCAGCGGCCCTCTGGCCATCGGGCGGCCTCACCCCAGGACATTCGGCACATTCCCCGCCTTTATGCAAAAATACACCAGGGAAAATAAATCATTCTCCATCCCGGAAGCTGTGAAAAAATCCTCTTCCATGGCCGCGCAATTCTTCGGGCTATCCGGCAGAGGACAAATCACCCCCGGCTCGTATGCCGATATAGTGATTTTCGATCCCGACGCTATCCGCGACAACTCTACTTACACCAACCCTATCGCCGCCCCATCGGGGATAAAAAGCGTGTTCGTAAATGGCGCCCTTGCCGTGCAGGATGGAAAGCTGACCAGCAACCTTGCCGGACAGGTCATCACCCGGTAGGGCTGTGGCCGCCACCCCTGCTCATCCCTTGTAGATGTAGTAAACGCCCATGATCACGAACATCGCGCCTGCGGTCCTGGAGATGTATGATTGGGGCACATGCTGGGCCAGGAAGCTGCCAAGCAATGTGGCGATCAACGAGGCGAGCACCAGCGCCAGCGACGATCCGATGAATACGCTGATCTTGGAGCGCTCGTAGGCGGCGCAGGCGAACGTGGCCAGCTGCGTCTTGTCCCCCAGCTCCGCCAGGAAGATCATGGTAAAAACAGAGCCGATGACTTTATACTCCATCCGAACACCTTTCTTGATTGCGCTTTACGTTGCGCGAAACATGATTTTCGATAAGCTACAACTCCGTTGGTGGGTGCGCCATTGAATAATAAATTATGCGCGGAGCGGGTGTCATCTTCAACCCAATTAATGACGGGGCGATGAGCAGGAGCCGGGCCGTTGGCATACGATATGTCATAACCTGATGAACCCTGATTACGCGAGCCTTATTTGCGCGTAAAATTTCGATATGACCTCACACCACTTGCCACGAAAAGTAATCTTACTGGAGCGGCTATATATTCCATGGGGCATGCAGAGGATCAGTTAACGCATAAAACGACAAACATGTCTGACTTTAATGCCAATAATGGCGCTTTTGATAAATCTGAGTTTAGATGATCCATACAATCATATAGTTATGTTGGCGCCACTTATGCATTTAGAATGGTTATAACAGAGGTTGTAAGCCTCTGAATAGATAAGAGACGCTACTTATGGCGATGGAGGTTGATATGAGTTTCTTCAAGTCGATATTCACAGCGGCGATAATTCTTGGCGCATTCATGACGATGGTTTCCACGGCCGTTTACGCAGCCTCGTGGGACAAAATGAACGATGCGGAATCGTATGGGCTTCCTCATGTAGCCCAGGTACATATGGACAAAGGCCAGCCACAGCTGGACCATGGTTCCGATGGCTATGGATTGCCCCATGTTACAGGATGGCATGATAGCAAGATGGCATTCGAAAAGGTCGATTTTGGCGGGGATCTTTATGGTCTCCCCTACGCCGGGAGCTTCCACAAGAAGTAATTCCCGGTTGCGAGGCGTGTGAAGCGCCCCGCGCATTAATAACCCGGCGGTCCGCAAATGAATGCGGGCCGCCTTTTTTGCGCTTCCTCCATGACCCTCCGCCGCTCTATACCGAACCAATCCACGCCCGAATACGCGTTCACATAGCAGATAATGGGGCCTGGCGAGTGTATTTTTCAAGCGACGAGGCGCCCAGCGCCCACCACTGTTCTCCTTATTTCCGCAGGTTGTGTCATTTGGCATGAGTAACCCTGGCGGTGAAATATATGCGATTCCAACCATCTTGGAGGCAAAAATGGCTCTACCGCCTTATGCGCAAAATATAATTATCACAGGGGCAATCTCTTTCTTACCAAAGGATTAGGCTGCTTTTCAGCCTGATAACTTATCTGAAAATCCACGAAAAGACGGGCGTTAATTGACGCGGTGGGGTGTATCTGCTATACTGATTTTGTTTTTTCCGCTCGGTGGGTATATCTTATAATGTCATTAGCACAGTTCAAAGTTGGGACCAAAGTCGTTTATCCCTCCCATGGTTTGGGAACGATAGAAAAGATTGAAAAACTTAAGTTTTCGGGCATGGCCGATGCCTTCTATATCATTCGTCTTCGCAAAAGCGGCATGACCATCATGGCGCCCACTCGGACGGCCGACTCTCTGGGGTTGAGAGGGGTAATCGCAAAACGGGACGTGCCCAAAATCCTATCCATTCTTGGAAACGGGATATTGGAAGATGTGGAGCCGAACTGGAACAAGCGCCAAAAACGCTTCCTGGAAATGATAAAAACCGGCGCTCTTTCTGATGTGGCCTACGTTTACCGAGCCCTGTTCAAGCTCAAGGGTTCCAAAGGCCTCTCCTTTGTAGAGCAACAAGTTTTCGATAACGCTTATGAGCTGATCGTCAGCGAAATCGCGGAAGCAAAAGGCATATGCAAGGACAAGGCTGCTCTGATGGTGGGGAAGGCTCTCTCCAACTGATCTGCTACACCATCATATCCACGATGGCGCGTCTGCGGGAGCTGGTATGATCAAGGCTTCGTTGTTAAACGGCGTCCTGGTCCTAAAGGGCCTTTCCGAAAAGGAAATGGAGGATGTGGGCCGGAGCCTCATTCCTGTGAACCTGGACAAGGGGGGATACCTTTTTTACCGCAAAGACCAGGGCTCCGAGATATATTTCCTGGCCAGGGGATCGTTGCAAATCACCATCGACAACGACGACAACAAGGAAATCGTTGTATACGTCATCGGCCAGGGAGATATCGTGGGGGAGATGTCGCTCTTTTCCCATTCCCAGCGCAGCGCCACGGTGGTGGCCCTGGACAAATGCCTGCTATACAGGATCGGCGGGGAAAAATTCCTGGAGCTTATGACCCTTTATCCAGCCATTGGTGTAAACATGGCGCGGATACTTATTGACCGACTCAATGAGGCCAACGCCATCATTGAAAGGCTGGGAACCATGGACGGGGCCGAACGTGTTTCTAACTTTATCAGATCGCTGGCTGTAAAGTCTGGCGAGCCATTCGGCGAGCAATACAGAATCAGAAAAAAGCCGACCCACCGCAATATATCTCAGAGGTTGGGTGTATCTGAAAAAACAGTCTACCGAGCTATGCACCTGCTCATTGATGAGCGGATGGTCGAAATCAGGGATGGATCTTTATTTGTCGACAAGAGCTTTGTTAAAAAAGACGATTGAATCGCTGAGGCCGGCCAAAGCGGCCCTGATCATGGCATTGCTAGTTGCGGCGTGTTCCGAGCCAGCTTCCCTGGCGCCAGAGCAGGGAAACGGCCCAGGAAATGATAAACGCGGCGCAGATGCCCGGCAGGCTCCGTATGAAGGAAACAAGGCCTCTTTTCATTTCAACGGCAAAGAATACATCCTCTCCTTCGGCGGAAAGAGGAGCGGGGAGGATCAACTCTCCAGCATTTCGTTGCCCATCATTCCAGGCGCCCGGGTAGATAATTTCGTTGCGGGCGTACATGAGAATTCAGTTACCATTGCGGCGAATATCACCCTGGACGACCTTATGGGCAGATTCGCGGTGGAGTTCCCCGCCAGGGACTGGACCATGGCCGAAATGGTGTCGCTGGAAGGAATGGCTTCCGCCAAATGGACGGCGAAAAAAGGCGCTGCCACCGTATGGGTCTACGCCATGGAGCAAGACGGCGCGGTAATAGCTAAAATTGTGACCAGCAAGGAAACCGTGTAAAGGTCAGCCTTCTCTGTTTTAGTTTGGGCCTATAGTTTGTTTGCGCACTCGGGGCAGAACTTATGGGTTTTCTCCACCCGGCTCCCGCATTCGGGGCAGAACTTCCCCTTCTTCTTCTCCGTCTTGCTTTCACCGGAGGTCGGCGCTTTCCCTTTTGCGGTGCTGTCGATGACTCCCAGCAGGCTGATCGCCTCGGCTTCAAGGCTACGCTTCATTCCATCGTAATCCTCTTGGCCGATTTTGCCAGTTCGCATGTCAAACTCCAGGTCTTTCAAAGCAGTGTACGCCGCTTCCTTCCTATACAACAGGTCGGAAAGCTCGTTTTCCATAAGCTCCGGGGCGGATTGGTACGCGGAGGCGCCCAACAGTGGAAAAGCCACCACCGCCAGGACTATCAGCAAAATCGCGATCTCCGCGATAAAAATACCCATATCGTCAAAACCTTCCTGGGAAAATTGTCAGAAATCGAACTCCTTAAGAGTCGAACTCCTCCAGTTCCTTTTTCAATCTTTCTGTCATTTCATCGGTAGTCTGCCCATTAGCGGGGTCGGGCCCCGAATCGCCAGGCTCGGAGTCTGTCTTGCGGACCTGGCCCTCGCGGGCCTTGGCCCCTCCAGCCCAGCGCATGGCGATGAGCGATACGCCATATCCTGCCGCCAGAATGGCGATGAAGGGAAGAATGTACCCTATAATGTTGAACCCTTCCTTCGTAGGCGCGGCCAATGCCTGCTCTCCTCTTTCGCTGACGAATTCGGCCAGTATCTGGTCACGGGTCTTCCCCTCGGTGAGCATCTCCCTGATCTTTTTGCGGGCGGGGATGGCGTAGTCGCAATTCACATGCGGGCAATCCTTAAGGATCGATTTGCATCCACACAGGCATATCATATCCCGCTGGATGGAGCTGAAAAGCTCGTCAGAAAACTTACCCGTTTCCTGGGCCCAGCCTGCTCCGGCGGAGGCGGCCATCAGTATCATTATGGCAGCCATCACCGAGCCTGACCACCTGGTCCATCCATAAAATAAAACCATGAATAACCTAACTAATAAGTTTTGAGCCGTTTTTTCTGAAAAGGCGGCGTATCAGGATCTCTGCTCCCTGATGTCCAATGCCGCCCATATGGCGACGGTCAACAAAGGAAGAAAGAAAACATTGGCTTTTTCCGGCGTGAAGCTCAAAGCATTTGCCATATGCCCCATGGAAGCAAGCGAGCTCACCGCCATCGCCATTAAAGTCACTGGAGCGAACTTCATCACCCGTTCCATGTTCGCCCCCTCCGGCTCGCAGAGCACCGCGCCGATGGAAAGAACAATCCCGAAAAAAATATAGTGCGCGGGGTTGGACAAGGTGAGCCCG
>JAOUNV010000116.1 GCA_029880775.1 Nitrospinota bacterium
AAGCCAAACAGCTCCCCCTTCCGGATGGAGAAATCTGTCCCATCCACAGCGGTGAAGTCGCCATATTTCTTGACCAGGGCGCTGCCTTGCACAATGACGGCTGGCTGCGCCGATGGTGTGGAGTTGGAGTCTGACACTTCCAAGATTATTGGCTCGCCTATCCCTTGGGGACCTTTTCCCAGTCGGCCAGAAAGCGCTCTATCCCCAGGTCTGTGAGCGGGTGCCCCACAAGCTTTTTTATCACGTCCAGCGGTATGGTGGCCACGTCGGCGCCCATTCTGGCAGACTGCACCAGGTGCAGCGGGTGACGGATGGAAGCCACGATCACTTCGGTATCATAGCCGTAAGCGCCGTATATCTCCAGGATCTGGTCGACAATCTCCATGCCATCGTGGGAGATATCGTCCAGCCGCCCGACGAAGGGGGATACATAGGTGGCGCCAGCCTTGGCGGCCAGCAGCGCCTGGCTGGGGGAGAATATCAGCGTCACGTTGGTCTGGATCCCCTCGGCCGAGAGAACCTTGACAGCCTTGAGCCCATCCACGGTCATGGGGATCTTCACCACTATGTTGGCATGGATGGCGGCCAGCTCCCGCGCCTCGGCCACCATGGCTTCAGCTTCCAGGGCGATAACTTCCGCGCTGATGGGCCCATCCACCTCCGCCACGATCTCGTTGATAACAGTTTTGAAATCCTTCCCGGTTTTGGCCACCAGGGATGGATTAGTGGTAACGCCGTCCACCACGCCGAGGGAGTTGGCCTCGCGGATCTGGTCGATGTCGGCGGAATCGATAAATATCTTCATGTTCGATGGTCTCCTTTATATGGGGGCCGGGCCGTGAAAGCTCCGGAAGGCTCTATTATAAGGAAGGGAAGGGGCAGGCTCAACAGCTATCGCAGAAATTGGCTATCGTAGCGCTAGTTTGATGTAAAATATACCTCATGAGAATAAAAAGAATTTCAGGCTGGTTGCTGCTGGTTGTGGTGGGGGTGGCGTTGCTGGTGGCGGGGCAAAGCGCCGCAGTGGGCGCGTCCAAGGTTCTGGTCATATCTATAAACGACCCTATCCACCCGATCACCACGGAGTTTATCTTAGAAACGATCGACAAGGCCAACGAGGCGCCTGCCGCGGAGCTGCTGGTCATAGAGATGGACACCCCCGGCGGGCTGATGGACTCTATGAAGGAGATCATCAAGGGAATCCAGGCCTCCGCCACGCCGGTGGCTGTATTCGTCTCCCCCAGCGGGTCGCGGGCCGCCTCGGCGGGGGCTTTCATCACTGTCGCCTCC
Source organism: Nitrospinota bacterium (assembly GCA_029880775.1). Lineage (GTDB taxonomy): Bacteria > Nitrospinota_A > UBA7883 > UBA7883 > UBA7883 > JAOUMU01. The sequence goes on from JAOUNV010000116.1 coordinate 1,291, forward strand.
CACATCGCCGCCATGACTCCCGGCTCCAATATAGGCTCGGCGTCGCCAGTCTCCACGGGTGGGGAGATGGACCGCACCATGAAAAGAAAAGTCACCAACGACGCTTCCGCGTATATCCGCAGCCTGGCGGAGGCCCATGGACGAAACGCCGATGTGGCGGAAAAATTCGTGACCAAGGCGCATAACATCACGGAAACAGAAGCGCTGGAGAAAAATATCATCGATCTGGTCGCCAGAGACCTGAGCAATCTTTTGGACAAGCTTGAAGGGTGGAAGGTGAAAACCATCGTCGGTGAAAAGGTGTTGTCGCTGAAGAACGCGGTGGTGGAGCGCAGGGAGATGAACCTGCGGCAGCGGATATTCAACGTGCTGGTGCATCCTGGAGTGGCGGCTATTTTCATGTCTCTGGGGATGCTGGGCATTATGATCGAGCTATACAGCCCGGGGGCTGTGTTTCCGGGGGTGGTGGGGACCATCTGCCTGGTGCTGGGTCTCTATTCAATGCAGCTACTTCCGATAAACTTCGCTGGAGTCGCCCTGATTATCCTGGCGTTCGTCTTTTTCTTTGCGGAATTGCTGGTGCCAAGCTTTGGGGCGCTGACCCTGGGAGGGGTGGTGGCCATGATTGTGGGCGCCATGATGCTGGTGGATACCGAGGACGAATATATGAGCATCAGCCTGTCTGTGGTGGCGCCGATGGCCATTATGATGGGTGGGTTCTCCCTGTTCATGGCCAGGAGCATGGTCAAGATGCGCAGCCAGGTATCCAAGAGTGGGCAGGAGGAACTGGTGGGGAGCCAGAGCGTGGCCGACACAGACATATCCCCGGATGGTGTCGGCAAGATCATGCTTTTCGGGGAGATATGGGACGCCAGGTCCGACGATGGACTTATCGAGAAAGGGACTCCGGTGGTGGTGGTGCGCCACCAGGGCCTGACCTTGACAGTGCGGCCCATCTGATGGGATAGCTCCAAAAGACTTGATCAGCCATTCCATGGCGTCTGGCTCCGGCGCCGAAAAGGGAGTATTCTCCCGCCTATATCTGGAGCTGACCGACACTCTTCCTGCAACTCTGCGAGAGAACTCTGGCGCGACACCGGCAGCGCCGGGCAGGACCAGGGAAAGCTCGGTATCCCGGCTGTGGATGAAGCAGCCTTGGGCCCCTCATCCTCTCCGGGATGTCAAAGGAAGGCTTGTCCGCATCTTGTCACCTGGGTGGATGCGTGGGGGGAGCGGGCCAGACTTTGCCGGTTCCATATTCCAGCTGGAGGGGCGCCCGCCGGAAAAAGGAGATGTGGAGATCCACGTCCACGCCACAGACTGGACCAGACACAGGCATCATAAGGATCCGGCCTACGACTCTGTGCGTCTTCATGTCGTTCTTTACTGCGATGTAAAGTCGAAACCGAGGCTCACACTCTCCGGCGGGGAGCCGGTGGAGCTGGCGCTGGATGAGGCTTACCCCGCATGGCGAGCGGCGTTACGGCTGGAGGAAGGAGCGCTTCCGGCTAAACCGGATAACAAACCTGGCCTGGGAGGATGCGCCAGATATTTCGAAAGAATCGAAGAGGGGAAAGCAGCCGACATCCTGGATGCGGCGGGTGAGGGAAGGCTGATCCTGAAATCGGAGAGGCTGGCCCGTGATGTGAGGGAGTATTCCGGCGAAACGGCTTTATACCTGGGCCTTATGGAAGCTTTAGGCTACTCCTCATTCAGCCCCATGTTTCGGCAATTGGGCCAGAGCTTGCCACTGGGCTTTTTGCGAACGATGGTCGATGAACTGGACCGAAGGCAAAGGCCAGTGGCGCTGGAAGCGGCCCTGCTGGGGATGGCGGGTCTTTTGCCGGAGATGGATGCGGCCACCGATGATGAAACTGGGCAATATCTGGCCAGAACCCTGGAGGCGTGGGGAAGAATGAAGGCCGAATTTAGGCTAGATCCCATTTACCGCCGGGCCGACTGGAAACTCTCCGGCTCCAGACCGGCCAATTATCCGATGGGCAGGCTGGCCGGTATGGCGGCGTTTTTGGCCACCAACCTGGGTGGGAGTATGGAAACCATGTTCCAGCGGGCATTGAGCAAGCTTCCCAGGGGCGGGGCCGCCGTCGAAAAACAGGAGTGGTTGGCAAAGCTCTCCGGCCTCTTTTCCCCCACGGTGGAAAGTTACTGGGCCACTCGGCATGTGGTGGGGGGCAAGCGGCTGTCGGCTCCCAGGGCCTTGGTCAGCGGGGACCGAGTGTTGCTGTTCATGATAAACATGGCCATTCCATTTTTCATTTCCAGGGCCACAGAGATCAAAGACCGGAAAGATGAAGAGGAGCTAAAGGCGATAGCCCAGGCGCTGCCGCGGCCTGCGGCCAACGCCGTGACAAAATACATGGTCGCCAGGCTATTTGGCGGCAAGGCGCCCAGGGGAATGCTAAACGCCGTTCGGGATCAGGGGTTGATGCAAATATACGCGGATTTTTGCCATGTGGATTCCGGGGCGTGCCACGATTGCGCTTTGGCCGGATACATGGAACAGTTAGCGGATATGCCCTGATCGGATTTAGCGTCTTTGTTGTCGCCACCTCAGGCGCTGTATCTATAGAAGGCCGGCCGGGAGACGGAAGCCAGACGACTTGAGCGACTTTTGGGGGCCTCTCAATATGTTGTCGCCGAAAGCTACCGCCACCCGGGCCGGATTGAGGAAACGAGTTATTACCGCCGACCTACCTCCAGCAAGCGTTTTACCCTTGGGATGAAATCATAGGCCACCAGAGGTTTGGTTACAAAATCCTGAGCTCCGGACGCAAAGGCTTTATTGCGAGTGTCGATTTGCGTGTCGGAAGTGACGGCGATCTTGGCGATATGGCAGTTTCTCTTCTTCAGTTCCTTTAGTAGATCGAATCCGTCCATCGGCTCCATGAACAGGTCTGTGATCAGTAGACATGGTATTTTGTCGTCTATCATGTCCAGCGCCTCGGAGCCGTTGAGCGCTTCAGTGGTTTCCACATCCATACTGTTGAGTAGCTCTTTTAGCAGGATCCTGAAATCTTCATCGTCGTCCACCAGCATCACCATGGGTTTGGCAACCGGAAGCGAGATGGTGAAGACCGCCCCTCCCTCCGGCCGCGATTCCCCAGTGATGTCTCCGCCATGCTTGGTCATGACCTCGTGGCAAAAGGGAAGGCCCATTCCATATCCTCTTTCTCCTGCCGTCCCCTCCGTGGTGGTGACCACATCCTTGCTGAATATATTTGGCAGCAAGTCCTCCGAGATTCCGATTCCATTATCGTGAATTTCTATGGAGCCTTTTTTACTGGCGGAGGCGCATATGGACACCTCTCCACCTTTGAGGGAGAATTTGATGGCGTTTACGACCAGACCACAGACGACTTCATAAAAAAGATCATAATCAGCCTTGAGCCTTATATCCTTCGGAAGGTCGTTCGCCAGGGTGATCTGCTTTCCCTGGGCCATCGGCTCTAATTCGTCGACCACCTGGTCCACGAGAGCGTAGGCGTTAAAAAACTTCCTTTCCAGTTCCCATTTACCGAATTTGGAAGGGCTCATGAGCAGAAGCTTTTCGATCATTTCCAAGGCCCTCTCCCCGGAGGAGGCGATTCTGCCCAGAATATCCTGGTGAAAAGGATCGATTTCCCGTTTCTGGTCGTTTTGAATCAGTTTGACCAGCCCCAACGAGGCTATGATGGGGTTCTTCAGGTCGTGGCTGACGATGGAGATCAACTCGTCTTTGAAACGGCTGGAGGATTCCGCCTCCTCTTTTCTGGCCAAAAGCTCCTTTTCGTTTTTGATCGTCTCGGTAATGTCTCTACCCACCGCCACGAAATTCACCACGTTTCCCTTTTCGTCGAACACAGGGGAGACGTTCAACTCCTCCTCCATCATCTCGCCAGATTTCTTCCGGCTTGCGATCCTGCCGTACCAGGCCTTGCCAGCCTTGATCTGGTCCCACATCCGCTGGTACCCGGAGTCGTCATTCTGGCCGGAGCTGAGAATGCCAGGATCGCCGCCAATCAGTTCACCACGCTCATATCCGGTGGTATTGATCACTGCGGGATTGACATATTCGATCACGCCGTGCGTGTCTGTTACCATTATCATATCCGCCGAGTGTTCTATGGCGCGGGTCAGGTTTGATATGATTTTTTCAGATTGTTTTCTATTTGAAATATCCCTTCTGATGGCCAGATAGTTTGTGATCTGCCCTTCCCCATCCTTCACCGGGTATACGAACACCTCCTCATAGCGATGCCCGGAGTCCTTCCCGTCGATGGCGATTTCGCTTTTCCATATCCGCCCTATCCGGACCGTGTCCCACATTCCACGGTTTTCCTTTTCATCATCCCCGGCCGCCATATTGGCCCTCAGCCTGGAGCCTTTAAGCGATTGGCCGTCACCGGCGATATTGCGCGCGGCGGCATTGACGTATTCCACAATGCCCTCATCGTCGGAGATAATTACCGCCTCGTCGGATTGGTCCAGCGCGTCCTGGAGCCGCAAAAGCTCTTTTTCCATCTTGCTTTCCCTGGACACATCCCGGGCTATCACCACCAGGCTCTCCTGGCTCAGATCCTGGGCTGGGAGGATTTTCATTTCCAGCATGATGCGGGACCAGGATCTTCTGATCCCTTCCACGCGCATGGCCGTGCCAGCGGCGTCGGCTCCACTGTCTTGCGCCCACGACTCTATGCTTGCTTGTAGCCTACTGCGGTTCTTTTCCCTGACGAGGGAGCTGATATCCTTACCTTCAAGCTCACCACTTAAGTACTCGAAGATTTCGTCAAATTTGGGATTTGTGTTTTCGATGATCCCGTTCTTGTCGACCATGGCGATTCCCACATCGGCATGGCGCAAGATCCCGTTCCCCATGGAAGCCGGGTCGGCGCCTTCATTTGCCTTGCGGCCAAAATAATAATGAGCGCCACCTAGGAAAAGAATGAGAATTGGAATCTGCAGGTATGCGGACATGGCGATAGATTCCGCCTGACCATTGGCCCAGATTAATGTCCTTGTTATCTCCAGAGAACAATAGGCAAGGATGACGACACCAAGAATGAATAGGAAAATTCGCATGGAATCCGGCCGCTCTGCCTTTGATGGTACCCGCATTTCGATCCACCCTTCCGGGATCTAAAAGCCCCCAATACCCTTTAAAAACAGGAGGCGGGGCAGCCGGGGTCTGGTTCACTGCCTTAACAAGAGGAATAACGAGAAAGCCATTTGCGAGCCAACTAACCCCTGCCTCCTTCCGGGATACTTGCTTAAATTGCA
>JAOUNV010000117.1 GCA_029880775.1 Nitrospinota bacterium
TTGCCATCGCTCCGCGAAGTAGCCTTGCGGGGGGACGCATAAAAGAACCATGGATTTCATCAATTCATATATCCTGTGATTCCTGGCGGGAAATTGCCGGGCGTAATCCGTATAATCTATCACATCGCAACATGACAGACATCATAGGAATCGTATGAGAAACAAAAGACCACCAGGAATCTTCGAGCCGGGCAAAATCCCCACCAGGGCTCCGGTGGATCGGGAAGCCATCCGCCGGGCGCTGGCCGAGGACGCCCCGGGGGGGGATATCACCGCGCGGCTGACCGTTCCGGAAAACGCCATGGCCAAGGCAAACCTTGTGGCCAAGCAGGAGCTGACTGCTGCGGGGCTGGCGATATTCAAGGCGGTTTTCACAGAAGTGGACAGCGCTATCCGGGTGAGCTTAAAGACCCAGGATGGCGCCCGCGCCAAAAAGGGCGAGGTGATGGCCCAGGTGACCGGCCCTGCAAGAGCGGTGCTGACGGCGGAGCGAGTGGCGCTCAACTTCCTGATCCGCGCCTGCTCTGTGGCCACGATTACGGCAAGCTATGCGGAAGCTGTCCGGGGAACTGGCGCCGTGATCCTGGACACACGAAAGACGACTCCGGGACTGCGCGACCTGGAGAAATACTCGGTCTTGTGTGGCGGCGGGGCAAACCACCGGCGAGACCTCTCCTCCATGGTCCTGATAAAGGAGAACCATATCGCCATAGCCGGAGGGGTGGCGCAGGCTATGGCGATGGCGAAGAAGGGATCACCAAAACGGTATGTGGAAATCGAGGTGGAGAACCTTCATCAACTGGAGGAGGCGCTGGCCGCCGGGGCGGATATGGCTCTGCTGGACAATATGTCCCCCGCCATGATGGAAAAGGCGGTCCGCCAGAACAAAGGTCGGGCGCTGCTGGAAGCTTCCGGCAATATGACATTAAAACGGGCGGCGCGAGCGGCGAAGACCGGGGTTGACTTCATCTCCGTGGGGGCGCTCACCCATTCGGCGCCTGCTGTGGATCTGTCTCTGCTGGTGCAGGTGGCACGGCGATGAGTATCACATCGGGCGAGATAGCCCTGGTCCTGGAGGAGGCGGCGGGCGCGCTGGATGGGGCGTTTGTCCATAAGGTGTATCAGACCGGCGCCTTTGAGTGGATTCTGGAAACCCGCCAGGGAGAGGAACGGATGTGGCTTCTGATCTCTCTCTCCGCCCGCAACGGTAGGATTCATCTGTTGCAAAAGGCTCCAGAGGATACCCTGCCGCTGGAAGGATTCGCGCGGACCTTGAAGAAAACCGTCGTGCGCAAAAAGATCCTCTCCATTCGCCAGATGGGGGAGGACCGGGTGGTCCACATCACGCTGGGGGGCGCGGGAGGAGAGACGACCCTGGCGGTGGAGATCATGGGAACGGCGGGGAACATCTATCTTTTCGATTACGATGGCAAGGTGGGCGCCAAGGCCCTCCCTCGCAAAAGCCGCAACGAGCCAGGGGCCATATACGTATTGCCGGAAACTCGCAAGAGCGCTGGCCCGGCCCATGCGTCACAGGAGATGAAGCCTGTGTCAGGCGCCAGATTCCCCTACAATCTGGCGATGGAGCGGCGATGTGAAGGCCCGGCCATGGAGGAGAAACTGGGCGACGCTAAATCGATGATCCTCTCCCCCATGCGCGCCGAGCTGAAAAAGATGGAGAAGTTACGCAAAAAGCTGGCGGGGGAGATGACCACGCTGCAAGGATACGAGGCGTGCCGGAAGCTGGGCGACCTTTTGAAGTCGAACTACCACTCCATAGTGAAAGGGGCGACCATGGTGGAGGTGGATGATCTTTTTTCGCCGGAGATGGGAAAGATCACCATCCCTCTGGACCCGGCCAAAGGCCCGGAAAAGAACGCCGAGGCGTATTATAAAAAACATCGCAAGTTCGAAAAGGGCGGCCTCAGGATCGCCCAGGAACTGGCCAGCCTGGAGAGTAAGGAGGCGCCTATCCGGAAGCGGATGGAGGAGGTGAACTCGGCGGAGACATTGGCGGACCTGGTCCCCTTTCTGCCACAGGGAGACGACGCGGCTAAACCTGCTAAAAACCAAAGAACCAAAGGGGGGAAGAAAGAAAAAGCGGCGGCCCAATACTCCGGCCCCAGAAGGTTTATCAGCAGCGAGGGGCACACGATCCTGGTGGGGCGCAACGACCAGGAGAATGACGAGATAACCTTCCGTATCGCCAATGGGCGGGACCTGTGGCTGCACGCGCGAGACTACCCTGGCTCCCATGTGGTGGCGCGGCTGCCGAAGGGAGTGGAGCCCACCGCCAGGACAATACAGGAGGCGGCGATGATCGCGCTTAAGTATTCAAAAGCGGCCAAGGCTGGCAAAGGGGAGGTGACCTGGTGCCTGGCCAAGCATATAAAAAAACCGAAAGGCGCCCCCGCGGGCAAGGTGCTGGTGCATGGGGCGAAGAGCGTCTCCGTCCGGATAGACGAGGAGGCGATCAAGGGAATGAAGGTGAAGTGAAAGGACGAGATTCTTCACTTCGCTTACGCTTTGTTCAGAATGACTCAATGCGGTCATGCTGAGCGAAGCGAAGCGCCTCGTCTTTTCCAGATCATCCTCCCCCTTGACGGGGGAGGCTCGCTTGCGAGAAACAGGTGGGGGTGATAAACAGAGGCCTCAGAAATGTTTTCAATGATTGCATAGGACTTTGGATTAAATAATGACCGCTTTATGTGTGTATGGGTACTATTTGCTGGGGCTTACTTTTGCGAAAAAAGAAGACACCCCTATAGTTTTGTTCATAGTCACCAGCATCATTATATTAGCGCTATACCTTGCCGCATTGCTCGGCCTGCTCCATCCAGTCGCAGTCACAATCAAGTATGCCGGAGTGTTGGCATTGCCCATGGCCCTCGCCTATTATGTGTGGAAAAAACCTAAGAACATATCTTCGGTCGCTGTTTCTCCTGTGGCAATATTGTTTTTGGCTTGGTGTTTATTAGCCTGGTGGATAACCAGGGGATATGGCCTTACTCATTGGGACGAGTTCAGTCATTGGGGCTTGTATGCAAAGCAGTTGTTTTTCACACATGAGCTCCCAAAGGGGCGGCCAAATCCAATAATATTCAGCGAATACCCCCCTGGCGCGTCTTTGTTCCATTATTTCGGCGTGGTTGGTGGATCTTTCGATGAGGACTCTCTATACCATGCTGTCCATGTATTGGCGCTGGCTCCCATAGCTCTATTACTTGGCAAATTATCATGGAAAAACACGGCCTCATTAGCGCTGGTCACATTGGTGATTTACTCCGCGTTTATTTCGATTGGCCAAGGATTCAAGGCGATTCTTGCTGATCAAGCGCTTAGCGTTTGGTTTTCTGGCGCTATATTAGCCTATACTATTTATTGCCGTAAACGCGCTATTGCGATTGCGTTACTTTGCTTGCCGCTTTCTTGCCTGGTGTTAATCAAGGGGCCTGGCACTCTTTTTTACTCCATCGCGCTACTGTTTATATTGGCTGACTTATGGATACGAAAGCTTAAATTCAAACAACTGCACGGCAATAATTCTTCACACATATTATTGGTGATGGTCGCCCTTCTTGCAGTCCCCCTGCTAATAAGCGGAAGCTGGCGATGGCAAGTTGATAAATACAACCTTCGCCCTTCCGTGGACACACACAAGGTAACGGTGAAAGACGTTATCAATGGGATTACACAAAACGGGTCGCCAAAAGAGAATGAAATCGCCAGAAGATACTATAAGGCGATTGGAGAGCTGCGTCTGGGGGGGACCGCCGACAAGAGCGATAGTGGATATCCAATTTTGGCGTGGGTGTTTATTTTTACATTAATATTCGCAGTGACGTGGCGATTGGCGCCTGTAGGCTCTTCAGAGAGGTGGACGATTGTCATCCTGCATATTGCCATGTTGGCGGGTTTTGTTTCATACTTACTCGGCTTGCTAATCCTGTATCAGTTCTCCTTTCCCGGAGAGTCCGGCAAGATGCTCGCGTCAGTGGACAGATACCTTGCGACTTATCTTCTTGGTTGGCTTATAGTCTCTATCGGGATGTTTATATCATCGTGCGCCGATGAATCTCGCAGAGCGATCGGATTAGCCATGCTGGCGGCTGTCATCATCTACTCGCATGGCGCCATTCAGCCATTGAGCAAGTTTGACCAGGAGACGCGGCTCAGGGCCGCATTCACCGCGCAGACCGCCTTTATAAATTCCGTAGTCCCGCAAGATAAATCTGTTTTCATAGCATGCAATACATTATGCCAGGGAGCGGGTTTCTTTATAACCAGGTACGAGATTGCGCCCAGGTTCTCTAATTGGGCTGTATGGACTCCGGCGATGGTGGGCTCTGTGGAGCTTGCAGCTGATGCGATATCTTCTTATGACTATGTTTATATTGTAAAGGTCATGGGCCACACAGACGAGAAGCTTGCGGCGTTGATCAACAACCCCAATGGCCCAAAGGACCCGTTTTTATTCAGCGTTTCAAAAGATGGTTCGGGCGGAATCATGTTGGATCCTGTGAATCATATTCCAGCGCAAAGCTCCGTTTATTCCCTTGGAGATAAAGTACATAGTTATTTGGCGAAAGACGATAAGGCGGACGCTATTTATCATGACATGCCTGGCCGATTCCGCCCTATCTCATCTAAAGACTCATTCCCCAGCATTAACATATCCGAGCCTTTATTCATTGATACCTGTTTAGAAGGATCCGCCGCATCCAGACCTGCTTATATTTTTTCGAACAAAAGAAGTGAAAGAGCGTTTCTCCAATCAGTGGAAAGCAGTAATGTCACGTACGAAACTAGCCAAATTGATGGACTCAATATCTATTATGGTTTCAGACCCCAGGGGCCGAAATATAGGCTGCAGGCTATCTCGTATATGAATAGCATCGTCACCTCGACTGCCGATTCCGCATCTGTCCACACGATTAGTGATGGCAACGCTTCCACAATCTGGTACTCAGGTGAGCCGCAGAACAACAATGAGATCATCTATGATTTCATGCGATCACGAAATATCGGTGGGCTGGACATTATGTCTGGCGCCAACCTTAACGCCCCCCAGAAGCTTGAAATCCACCTGTCCGATGATAAAACCAAATGGCGCAAAGTTGCCAGTACCACACGGGAAGAAGCAATCACCAGCTACAGAGCCGGACGGCCATCCGTGGATATTTACTCGCGATTACTTGTATACAGGTTTGTCCCATCCATGGCTCGGTATATGCGCCTTAAGCCAATAGGTAACTCGGTTGATCCACTTCATATTGTGGAGGCATGGGTTTATGAATCCACTTCTTCGGTCAAGCGATCCAGCGACAACAATATGACTGGTGTCTCCGCTCAACTTGCGACACAAGAAATTGAGAGGATAATAGCGCACCCGTTTATTGTCTCACGACTTTCAAAGTCCACCCCTGCGCCGTGGCAGCTTGCCAGCTCATCAACGTGCGGAAATTACCAGGCGTCGAATCTTCCTGTTGCCCGGCCTGCAATGGATGTCAGCCAACTTGATACGATAATAACCGACGATCTGGCCACCCCCGCTGTGGAAGCCTACTTGAGCCAGGAGGGGGTTGAGTCGGCTAACATTAATGTCGCGGGATATACCATATTCAAAAATCCGGTACATCCACTTACCAGGCGGGCTCCGTCAGCCCCCGATGTGATAGCCTCTGTTTCAGCCAGCCATAACGGGGACGATGTTTCCTTCGCATATGATGGTAATCCTGAAACAGTTTGGCGAAGCGGCGAGGCTCAACAAACAGGGATGAGCTTGGTGATAGAACTTCGAAAGCGGAGGCTGATAAGCGGCCTGGCTCTGGATGTGGGGCCGGATTTTCTCGATAGCCCCAGAGCGGCTCTGGTGGAAATATCTGACGATGGCCTCACCTGGGCTCGCCCGGATAATCCCCGGCGTGTTCACAGACAGTTTGTAATAGAGGAAGGGTATATCCTGGGTTCAGACACTGCGCTTGTTTATTCTTTCGATGCGGCTTCCGCTAAGTATCTACGAGTATCATTGATTGAAGATCGTGATACATACAACTGGTCTGTCCGCAATATAGTTATATACCAGCCATAAACATCAAAGGCCCTGGAGGCCTTGTAATTTAATCGCGCCACCGTTCACCCTCCCCAATGCCGCGATCTGGCTTGGGGAACTTTCCGTCATCATCCTCAGATGAACATATCCCCCTCATCGGAGCATAAGCTCCCCTGGCCGCACTTGGGGCAGGGGGCGCCTTCCATCTCGTAAGACGCCGTCAGGTTTTCGCCGCCGCACTGGGGGCATTTTTTCGGCTCGTCCTCCCTATCTGTCATCACAGTGGCCATGCACTCCATGCACAAGGCCTCCACCCATACACCCAGCCGCCCATCTGACGCCAATTGGGCCATCGTTTTGCCGGTCAGGGCCTTGGCCGCCGACTCTTCGTTCTCCGGGTCCAGCCCTTTCTTGGCCCCATCGTCGGCCACGGCGTAATGCTCCATTCCTTCACGCACCTGCGTTTCGAACCCGCATCCGGAACATGTGAATTGATTGATCATG
>JAOUNV010000118.1 GCA_029880775.1 Nitrospinota bacterium
CGCGCTATGACTGGTGGCCGGATGATTGCCCCCCGTACAAGGAAGAGGGAGAGATCGCCTATTACACCGGATGCACCACAGCTTACGAATCGCAGCCAATGGCCATCGGCGACGTGCGGATGCTCACAGCCAACAAGATAGATTTCATGATGCTCCCCCCGGAAAAGGAGATTTGCTGCGGATTCCCTCTATATGTATCCGGCCAGCATAAAATCTTGCCGGACCTGGTGCGGCCAGTAATCCAGGACTACGCGGATCGTGGTGTTAAAACCTTGATCAGCTCCTGCCCCTGCTGCTGCAACGTCATGACCCGGGACTGGCCCCGGTGGTGGGGGGGCAAGCTCCCTTTCAAGATCCGCCATATGAGCCAGTTCATTCTGGAAGGCCTGAAAGATGGGCGTATCAAATTCAACAAGCCGTTAAACGAGAGGATCGTCTATGACGATCCGTGCTACCTGGCCCGTGGCGTGGGCGTTACAGAAGAGCCGAGGGAGATCCTAAAGCATTTGCCTGGCGTGGATCTGGTCGATTTCAAGGACAACCGGGAAATGGCCCGATGCTGCGGCGCTGGCGGAGCGGTGAAAAAAGTTTTCAGCGAGAACGCCATCAAGATGGGACGGATCGCCATAGACGAGGCTAGGGAATTGGGCGCCAAAAAGCTGGTTCTCTCCTGCCCGGCCTGCTTCCAGAAAGTCAACGAGTCCAGGGAAGGATACGCCGAGGATATCGAGGTGGTGGACATAATGAAGCTTTGTTCTGAACACTTGACCGAGGAAGAAAAGTAAGCACGACCCACGAATCGTCTCGCACAAGAATCATATATCGCCGGGCGGCTTTCGAACCGTCCGGCGACTTCATTTACAATGGCAAAAAAGACCTGTACCTGCTTGTTTTGTATGCCGTTACCATTACTCCCACTATGCCATGCGCAAGATATTTCAAAGTTCCTGAATTTCTTTGATTAAATTGGCAACCATCTCCAATATCTTTTCCCGGCATGTCAAAAGTCATACGCGATTACATCACCGCCTTGTTACATTTGACAGATAGCATTACTTTCAATTAAAAGGACATTCATATCGTGAGCGCATTTTTAGGACCGATACACCATTGGCTTTTCAACAAGATACAATTCATGGAGGACAGATCCTTCGCCGTCGCATCCTACCTGCAGGAGAACGGATCAAAGGAACCCGCCACCTTGAAAGTGAACGAATATGGGGAAAGGCTTGCCGGAGCCGACCTGGGCGAGATTCTGGGGAGCAACTCCATCCACAACTTCCTGTACGGGCTTATTTCCAAAGTGGAGATTTTCGAGGCCGGGCTTTTGGAGCTTGTGAAGGACGAAAAGTTCGACGAAGTGGTCAAGGTGGTGGAAAACCATGGCAAAGGCGTTGGCCAGAAGCTGGTGGAGCATAAGGGATCGAAGCCTGCGAACCTGGAGGAGCTGTATCAACTGGTGGCCGATACCCAGCTGGAAGGAATGCCGTGCGACCCTGGCGCTGAGGTGAACCTGCTGGATCAGCACAACATGGCCTACAACCACACCAACTGCAACCATATCCCCAACTGGGAGTATACCGGCTGCTCCAACCAGAAGATGTGCCGAATTCATAACGCATGGCTGGGCGGCTTTATCTCCGGGCTCAACGAAGCTGCGGAGTATAAAGTCGAAAAGACCATTGCCGACGGGGCCCCCAGTTGCTCGGCCAAGATCACACTTTGATTATTCATTCGTCCGGCCAGCCGGAGGACCCGCCTCCCCCGGCGCCGGACGTTTGTTGATACTGGCCGATGTACACACTTGCAAGGTGGTATATAAAGACCGCCCTTCTGTTTTTTGTGGCCGGGCTTCTGTTGGGGGGGTGGATAATGGTGGAGATGGTCATGGGACCCTCCAGGGCCATGGCGCCACTGATCTCCGCCCACACCCACCTGCTCCTCTACGGATTTGTGATCATCCTCATCATGGGCGTGGCGTATTGGATGTTTCCCAGGCCGGGCAAGGAAGATCTGCGCTACAGCCCCCGGACGGCCCAGATAAACTATGGGCTGGCCACGGCGGGCACGTTAATTAGAACGGTGGGGGATCTTCTTGATTACTTCTCTATTTCAGGCGCTTTTGCCCCAATGATCCTCGGCTCCCTGTGCCAGATAGCTGCCGGTATTATTTTCGCATGGAACATATGGTCCCGGGTGCGCCCCATCGGCAGCCAATACCGGGAAGCAAAAGGAGAGAGATTCTAAGCAATGAGCAGATCAGCAAGAAAAAGGTTTAAATACAGCCCATTCATCTCTGCGGGAGTAATTTCCGTGGACGACCTTTTGAAGCTGGCGCAATCGATGAAAGACATCGGCGCAAAAAATGTGAAGCTGACGGGGGAGACGGTTTTTGTGTGGGATGGTACCCAGCAGCCTCCCGGCTTTGAAGAAGCCGCCATTTACCAGGCGAATCAGTTTAAGTTTGGAGGTGTCCGCCCTGTGAAGATGTGCTCGGCGGAGACATTTTGCGAGAACAACAAGCTGCCGGTGCTGGACCTGGCCAAAAAACTGGACAAGCTATACCACAACACTCACCTGGAGATGAAACTGCTTATCGCCGTGGCTGGATGCCGCCGCTCATGCAGCGAGCCCTCCACAAAGGATGTGGGGATCATCGCCCATCCGGAAGGCTACCAGATACTGGCTGGCGGCGCCGCAGGGTTCAAGCCGATGATCGGCCGGGACCTGGGGATGGTCAAGACCCAGGAGGATGTAGTAGATGTGGTGGGGAGGATAATCGAATTCTGCAAGACCCATGGCCGCAGAAGCGTTCGTCTGGGACGTATCATAGAAAAGATCGGGCTTGATGTGTTCCGCGCCCATATCATGGATGGCGCCCCTATGCCGGATCCGGTCCACGAAAGCGCCGTGGACGAGTAGAAACCACAAGCCTGTTCAGCTGTTCTCCGTCTCGTCAGTTTCCGGCTCTTCGCCATGCCCCGTGAAGAAGACCAGGGAATACGCCATGAAGACCACCCCCACAGAGATCAACGAATCGGCAAGGTTGAAGGCTGGCCACTGGTATTTGCCTATATAGACCAACAGAAAGTCTGTGACGTAGCCCTGTTCGATCCTGTCTATCAGGTTGCCCACCGCTCCGGAGGCGATCATGACCGCCGCCACTCGCCCCAGGCGGACATCTGGAGGAAAGGAGCGGTACATCATCACCAGCACACCCAGCGCCACAATCGTGAAGGCGGTGAAGCCACGATGGACCCATACGCTATCCACGCCAGCCAGAAAGCCGAAGGCGGCGCCCTTGTTGGTTATGTATACGATATCGAAAAAACCGGGGATGACCTTCATGCTCTCCCCCAGAGATAGCCGCGCTTCCACCAGCCCTTTGGTATACTGGTCCGCCGCCGCCAGGGTGGCTATCACCATAGCTATGATCGATACTGTCTTCACGTTGGATCCGTCCTGTTCTTTCATGGTTCAGCCCGCCAGATGCCCGGCGCATCGGGAGCATACCTCAGGATGAGCCTGCTCGCTCCCCACCGACTGGCTGTAGTTCCAGCACCTGGCGCATTTTTTCCCCAGCGCCTTATGCACCTTCACCGTCAGCCCTGGCGCCTTTTGGCTGATAAAGCCCCCCTCCCCTTCCGATGGATTCTCCAGAAGCTCCACCTGAGACACTATAAAAATAAATGGCAGGTCGACCTTGCGTTTCTCCAGCAATTCGTAGTCGGACTGGAAAGTGGATAGCTCCACCCGGGCGTCTAGTGAGTGGCCTATCACTTTATCCCGCCTGGCGATCTCCAGCGCCGCGCTCACTTCACCGCGAATCAGCAAGATCCGATCCCATTCGGCGGCCAACGATTGCTCTTCGTCCGCCAGGTCCACCGCCGGAGCAGGCGCCATATGCACGCTCGATCCATTGTCCCCTTTATGGTCCATGCTCCACCACGCCTCCTCCGCCGTGAAGGAGAGCACCGGCGCCATCAGCCTCAGCATCCCACGGGTAAGATCGTCCAAAGTTGACTGGGCGCTGCGTCTGCCATGGCTCGTCTTCGGGAAGGTGTAGAGCCGGTCCTTGATGATATCCAGATAAAAGGCGCTAAGGTCCAAAACACAGAAGTTGTGCAGTCCGTGATAGAACACATGAAACTCGTATTCCTCAAACGCCTCTGCGATCCTGCGACACATCTTGTGGAACCTTATCATGATCACCCGGTCCAGCTCTGGCCGCTCTTGAACCGGAACATAGTCCGTATCACAATTCAGGTCGTTGATATTCCCCATCATGAACCTGATGGTGTTGCGTATCTTCCGGTATGCCTCTGTCAGCCGGGAAAGGATTTCGTTGGAGAGGCGGATATCCTCCCGGTAGTCCTCGCTACACACCCACAGCCGGACGATCTCCGCTCCATACCTGTCTATTATCTTCTGCGGGGGCACATCATTGCCCAGGCTCTTGCTCATCTTCTTCCCGGCGCCGTCTACCACATACCCATGGGTGAGCACCGCCTTGTATGGCGCCTGGGAGCGAACCCCCACAGACTCTAACAAGGATGTGTGGAACCATCCCCGGTGCTGATCGCTCCCCTCCAGATACAAGTCCGCAGGCCAGCCAAGGTTCGGGTTGCTCTCCAGGGCCACAGCGTGAGATACGCCAGAGTCGAACCATACATCCAGAATGTCCTGGGACTTTTCAAATTCAGACCCACCGCATTTAGAGCATTTGGTCCCATCGGCCATGAAATGGGAAGCTGGCTGTCCAAACCACGCGTCCACCCCTTCCTTCTCCAGGATATCCACCACAGCGGAGAGCTCGTCCGCCTCCAGGGTCGCCTCGCCGCAGTTTGAGCATATGAACGCGGGGATCGGAGCTCCCCACACACGCTGCCGGGAGATACACCAATCGGGTCGGCTCTCCACCATCCCGTATATCCGCTCCTCACCCCATTTAGGGACCCATTGCGCCTTGCGAATTATTTCCAGCGACTTTTGACGAAGATCGTTTTTCGTCATGGAGATGAACCACTGGGCCGTGGCGCGGAATATGATCGGCTTTCTGCATCGCCAGCAATGGGGATACGAATGGCTGATATCCTGCCTGGCCATCAGAGCGCCCTTCTCTTTTAGCAGGTTTATTACAGCCTCGTTGGCCTTCCAGACATGCATCCCGGCCACATGGGGCGTGTCCTCCATGAACACGCCAGAAGAATTCACCGGGTTATACACCTCCAGGCCGTAGCGCTGGCCCACCACATAGTCATCCTGGCCGTGCCCTGGCGCCGTGTGCACAAGGCCGGTCCCCTGCTCCAGGGTGACATGCGTTCCCAGGATTAGCGGAGAAACACGATCCAGAAACGGATGGGCGGTCTTTACGTTCTCCAGTTCGGTTCCCGCAAAAGTCTTTCCAATTTTGAAGTCTGAAATCTCAAAGACGCCCATAAGAGACTCAACCAGCGGCTCAGCCACGATCAATGTCCCCCCCTCCGTCTTCACCGCCATATATTTATGATCTGGGTGAACGCTTATAGCCAAGTTCGCAGGCAAAGTCCATGGGGTGGTGGTCCATATAACAGCGTATGTGGACTCGGCGGGCAGGCCGAGCTTTTCCGCGTCGTTTGTGTCCACCTTGAAACGGACATAGATCGACGGGGAAGTTTTATCGGCGTACTCCACCTCCGCCTCGGCAAGGGCGGTCTTGCATGAGGAGCACCAGTGGACCGGCTTAAAATCCCGATACACCGAGCCTTTTTCCACCAGCTTTTGCAACTCCCGCAGTATGCCTATCTCATATTTCGGGCTCATGGTCAGATATGGGTTGTCCCAGTCGGCCAGCACACCCAGCCGCTTGAACTCCTCGCGCTGGATGTTTACGAACTTGTCGGCGAACTGTCGGCACATCTCCCGCTTCTCGTTAACGGAGAGCTTATCGGCGCCTTTGCCGATTTTTTTATCCACCGCGTGCTCGATGGGGAGGCCATGGCAATCCCACCCAGGCATATAGGGTGAGTGGTAGCCCGCCATGGTGCGGGATTTCACCACGATGTCCTTTAGTATCTTATTCAGCGCGGTGCCGGCGTGGATATTGCCGTTGGCGTAAGGCGGCCCATCGTGCAGGATATATTTCCTTTTCCCCTCGCCAGCCTTGTCGATCCGGTCATACAGATCCATCTGTTTCCACTTTTCAAGAATTTCCACTTCTTTGACAGCCAGGTTGGCTTTCATGGGAAACCCGGTGGAGGGTAAGTTGAGCGTGTCCTTGTAATCCATGTCCAGTCTTTAAATTGAGAAAAGCTTTCCCTCAGGAGAAATCCCTGTGGAAAGCCGATTGTGAATCAATGTGTACAAACGATTGAGATTATAACGAGTTTCCCTTTGTGTCAAGGAGGAGTGGGGAGCGGTTGTCGCCAGGGGAGCCATGACCCTGAAAGTAACCCTTCATAGTTTCGAATGTACGCATATTTAAGGCATAATCAGGGGGTGTCACGGAGCCAAGTAACCCGCCACCTTCCTGAGCCCATCCTCACCCAGCTTGCCGGCGGCCGCGTCCAG
>JAOUNV010000119.1 GCA_029880775.1 Nitrospinota bacterium
CGCCGTGCGGAGCGGTGGGTGGTGATCAGCGGCGAAGCTGTGGTGACCCTGGAGGGGGAGGATATACGGCTGTCGGCTGGCGACACGATCTTCATACCAAAAGGCGCCGCGCATAGGATGAACAATCCCGGTTCGTCTCCTC
Source organism: Nitrospinota bacterium (assembly GCA_029880775.1). GTDB lineage: Bacteria > Nitrospinota_A > UBA7883 > UBA7883 > UBA7883 > JAOUMU01. The sequence continues at coordinate 143 of JAOUNV010000119.1, forward strand.
TGGTATTCGGCGAAGTTCAGTTGGGGGACTATTTTGGCGAGGACGACATCATCCGGCTGCAGGACGATTACGGCCGTAGTGGGTGAGATTTTTCTGATAGTGGGCGAATCTTGCTCCCAAGCTTGATATAATATCGCCCCAAGCCCGGTAAGCAATCTTTATGCGTGGCTCATGATAAGGGAAAGGATATGGAGCTAAAATACTGCGTCAATCATCCGGAGCGTCCGGCCATCGGTGAATGCGTCATCACCAAAAAGCCGATCTGTCCCGAATGCTCCACCAAGTATGAAGGGGTGAACTACAGCCGCGAGGGGCTGGCGGAGCTGAAAAGCAGACGCGCCCTGAGCGCTGGCGCGGGGTTCTGGAGCAAGGTGGCGAGCCTGGCCATGGTGGCCCAGGCGCCGGTGTCCTTGTTTCTCTTGTATAAGTATTACATGTACATTTTCACCGCCATCCTGAATCTGGGTGGGAGATCAGTCTAGGGTGAACGGATGAACAGGCTCTCTGCCGATATAGCCTCCAATAGCCCGGCGCTACGTCCCCTGGATGACACAGTGGAATATATACGAGCCAATAGCGCGCAGGTGGTCCCCCTGTATATTGTGGGGGTGGCGCCGATGACCGTGGCGATTTTTATGTTGCTCGACACCGTTTCCACCGGCAGGTATTCCGCCTTGCCGGAGGGGTGCATGCTGCTGACGGGGGCCACGGTGTGGAAATGGGCCTGGGGTTCGGCGGTCCAGGCCAGGGTCCAGGAGGCTCTTTCCGGTCGGCCGGGCGCCCCGCTACTGGGGCGGCTGACATACATTATCACGCTGAAGCTTGTGGCGAGCATGGCCATGCTGTGGGGATCGTTCCTTATTCTTCCGGCCATATACGGCTTCTTCCTATCTGGCATGGCGGCGCCGATCTTGCTGGACGGTGGGCGTTTCGCCCTGGAAGGTGGACGATCCGCCCTGGAAGGCGCCCGGTGGGCGACCCGCTGGGTGGGGGACTCCATGAGCCGGGCGCTGAAAATCATCTCCGCCATCAGCATGCTTTTCCTGGTGGTGTACCTGGGGGTGACTCTGCTACAGCTTTTGGTCACCCACACCATCATGCCGAGCTTCTTGGGGATGGACCCTACAGAGCTATCGTTGACCATCTGGGGCTGGTCTTGGCAGATGGCAATCCTCTACATGCTTTTTCTAATTTTCGACCTTTACTGGATGGTGGCCTCTGTTCTGCTCTATCACGACATTCAATCCAGACGCGCCGGGGTGGATCTGGGCCAGCGTCTGACGAGCCTGGGGGGATGATGGGACGGATATTGCCAAAAGTCGCGCTGGCGCTGCTGCTGATGATGGCCGTGGCCCAGGCGGCTCCGCAGGGACAGGTCCCGCAGGAACTGGTCCCGCAGGGGCAAGCCTCGCAGGGGCAAGCCCAGGGAGCCGATGAAAATATTTCACAAAAACGTCAACTGCTCTCAGAGATACTCCAGCGGCCCGTGTACCAGCGGTGGAAGCTGCGGCAAAGCCAGGAAGCCGAGCCTCAGGAGGAAAGCGTCATAGCCCAAATGGCCCGGTCCGCATTGCAGAGCATATGGAACGGATTCAAAAGAATAATTAAATGGATATGGAAACAGATCAAGAGATCGAACATCTCTCTGCCGGATCTTCCCTCGGCGCCAGGAAACATGCTCGATTTCCTGAAGATGGGGGCATGGGCGGCGTTCGCTGCGCTTCTGGTGGTGGCTGGGCTGTACCTGTATGGCATACGCAAGAAGCTGCGGGATAATATTCGCCTGGCGGTGGTCTTGTCCAGGGAGAAGGTCAAGGATGCGCTGGAAAACGGGCAGGCTCTGGCGTTGGACGCGGATGGGTGGATGACCGAAGCGGACAGGATGGGCGCCGAAGGTGATTTTCGGGCCATGTACAGGGCCATGTACCTGGGGCTTCTCTCCGGCCTGCATGAAAGCGGCCGGATCGACTTCCGGAAGAACCGCACCAACTGGGTATACGTGAACGGCTACAAGGGTTCTTTGGCGGACCGGGCCGATTTTAGCGCATTGACGGAAACCTTCGACCAAGTGTGGTATGGGCTCAAGCCCGCCGAGGGAGTATCCCTGGAGGAAGTGAAGGCTATGGCCGGTCGGCTATTATCCGGCCGGTTGATGGCGGGGCGGGGGAAGGCATGAGAAACCAAATGTCCATCCTCTTGTCATTGGGGGCAGTGGTGGCGGCGGTGGTAGCCTTTTTTTATCTGGCGGAATACGAATCCAGGGGAGGCGAGAGTACGCCGCTGTTTTCCTCCTTTCGGGCGGATCCCCACGGAGCAGCCGCATTTCGGGATCTTCTTTCGGAGAGCGGCGTGACCAATTCCATGTTGCTGGAGCCAACCTACCCTCCGGGTAAGGGAGGGGTGTTGATCCAGGTTCTGGAGGTCAAGGACCCTTCCAGTCCTATCAAAATGTCTCCGTGGAATGAGGATGAGCCACAAAAGAAAGATCTGGTGGAGTGGGTGAGGCGCGGAAACACCCTGATTCTCATGAGCCGGGGCGCCACCCCCTCCGGGCGGGAATTCGGCATATCGATCCACCGGAGGATAAAGCCCGAGCTGATCAAAAAGATAGAAAACCGTCAAAGGGAAGGAATCGCCCCGGACGACATAGGCGGTAATTCTGTGACGGCGGATTGGGATGAGGGGAAAACCCTCGCCCTGCGCGAGCCTGTGGATCTGGACGGGGAAGTGGGGGTGGAGATCACACCCCTGGCCACTGCGTATCAGGGGGTGATCGCGGCTCAGCTGGAATATGGCGCCGGAAAGGTGGTGGTGGTGGGGGATCCGTCTCCCATACTCAATGGCTGGATAGACCAGGGAGATAACCTGGAGTTCATGCTGGGCCTGGTGGGCGCCGGACCGGTGTATTTCGACGAATGGGCCCATGGATTGGGTAGAGGCGGCTCCATCATCGGGCTGATAGAAAAGTTCGGCCTTGTCCCGGCGCTGTTGCAGGTGCTGTTCGTCCTGTTCTTGTACCGGTGGAGCGGGCGGGGAGTTTCCGCTGCAGAGGAGGCGCCGGAGCGGGAAAGAGTTTCCGTGGTGGAGCAGATAGACACTCTGGGGCGGCTTTATTCCCGCACGATGAGGCCAGGCCAGGTGCGCGAAAGAGTGGGGCTGGAGCTTTTGACTCGCGCTCAGGACGCCTTGGGCGCGCATTGGGCTGATATGGACCAGGCAGTTGAGGTGGCGCCGACTTCCAAGCGGGAGCGGCTGAAGAAAACAGTGAATAAAGCGAGGGGAATCTTGTATGGCAGCGGCAAGGCTGGGAAAAGAGAACTGGCCGAGGCTCTGACCATGTCCCGTGGTTTGACCAAGGAGAAAACGGATGGATGAAAAAATGGAAAGTGGCGAGGGGCTGGGGTCGAAGCTAGGGGCGGCGGCCGAGGCTTTGGTCCGGGTGAAAAGCGAAATGAAAAAGGCCATCATTGGCCAGGATGAGGCTCTGGACCAGATGCTGGTCACGCTGTTGTGCGGGGGCCATGCCTTGTTCGAAGGAGTGCCCGGCACGGCCAAGACCCTGATGGTGAGGGCGCTGGCGGCGGCGGTATCGCTCGATTCGAAACGGATCCAGTTCACGCCGGACCTGATGCCCTCCGACATAACAGGCACAAACGTGTTCAACATCTCCGACAGTTCCTTCGACCTGGTGAAGGGACCTGTTTTTACAGACCTGTTGCTGGCCGACGAGATCAACCGCGCTCCGGCCAAAACCCAGTCAGCGCTCCTGGAGGGGATGAACGAGCGGCAGGTGACCATCGACGGAAAGCGGCACAAGCTCTCCGGCTTTTTTACGGTGTTCGCCACGCAGAACCCTATCGAGTTTGAGGGGACATACCCCTTGCCGGAGGCGCAGCTGGACAGGTTCCTGATGAAGATCAAGATAGACTATCCAAGCCAGGAGGCCGAAAGGGCCATCATGATGGCGGTGAACGAGGGGAGGCCGTCGGACCGGCTGGAAAGCTCCGGCATCATCCCGGTGATGGGCCCGGAGGATATGGCTGGCGTCCAGGCCGCTCTGCCATCTGTGCGGATAGAGCCGGGGATAATGGAATATATCCTGGAGGTGACGCGGGCCACGCGGAATCATGAGGCTATCCTGGTGGGCGCCGGACCGCGAGGCTCCATCTTTCTGCTGCAGGGGGCCAAAGCCAGGGCCCTGGTCAAGGGGAGGGATTTTGTCACCCCGGACGATGTGGTGGCCATGGTGGCGCCTGTCCTGGGGCACAGGATCACCCTCTCCACCGAAGCGGAGATCCGGGGAAGCTCCACTGAGGAGGTGATGGCCGCCATACTGGACAAAGCGGAAGTGCCCCGATGATCGTGGCGGGAAGAGCCTCTGTTTTCGCCGCGGTGATGATCGCGGTCCTGCTACTGGCGGCGGCTGTGCAGCCTGCGTTTCTGGTGATCGCCGGAGTTGGCAATGTGTTGGTTTTGGTGTTGGCGCTTACCCAGGGTTGGCGGCTTTCTGGGAACAAGGTGGCGGTGAGCCGGGAGAAGTGGGATTACCTTTCGCTGAACCGGGAGCAACAACTGATATATCGCCTGGAGAACCGGGGCGCGGGGGAGGCGCTGGTGGGGATCAGGCAACCATTGCCACCTTCGATACGAGCCGAAGACAATACTCTGCTGGTGGCGGTGGGGCCGGGCGAGGTGGTGGAGGTGGCTCTGGATGTGCGACCTATAACAAGAGGTCCAGCCCAGATACCCCCTGCGCAGGTGGATATAAAAAGCCCTAGCGTCGACTGGGCGTCGTGGCGGTATACCATGGAGGAGCCTGCCGATGTCACCATATTCCCTGATACAAAAAGTCTGGCGGAGTATGACACCTTGCGCCATCACAGGGCCTTGGGCCGGTTCGGGGTGCACAGGATGCGGCAGATCGGCGCTGGCTGGGAGTTTGAGCATCTGCGCGAATACACACCGGATGACGACTACCGGAACATAAACTGGAAATCCACCGCCCGCCGCCGGACACCGATCACCAACGTGTTCCAGGCGGAGAAAAGCCAGAATGTGCTTTTGTGCGTGGAGTGCGGACGGATGATGGGCGCGCCCATGGGGGAGGGGATCGCGCTGGACAAAGCCATAGACGCCTCCATAATGCTGGCCCATGTGGCGAACAGGAACGCCGACAAGGTGGGGCTTGCTGTGTTCAAGGACACGGTGGACCTGTACCTGAAGCCGAAAAAGGGTGTCATCGCCACCCAAAGGATAGTGGAAGGGCTGGTGGGGTTGGCGCCGGAAGGTGTGTTCCCCTCCTACAGCGCCCTGGTGGACACTCTGCGGGCCAAGAACAAAACCAGGAGCATGGTGTTTTTATTCACCGATATCAGCGACCCGAAACTAGCCGATGACCTGTGCCGCGTATTGCCGCTGGTCAGCCGCAGACATGTGGTGGTGGTGGTGAGCCTGTTCGACCCCACCCTGGCCCAGGTGGCAGGGGGCGGGGCGGACAACATGCGCGGTGTCTACAGGGTTCTGGCGGCCAGAAAGCTGCTCTCCGAGCGGGAAGGACGCCTGATGGATCTGCGGCGACGGGGCGTGCAGGTGCTGGAGGCTCCGGCGGAGGCGCTGACCCTGGCGGTGATCAATAGGTATATGGAGATAAAAAATCGCCAGCTATTGTGACAGGCGGTTTAAGTCCTCGGCGCCGGTCTTCACCGGTATTTTGAACAGGTACAAAAGCAACGACGCGAACAGCGCCACCGCCACCGCCACTTTCAGCGGATAGGGGAGGGTGGGCTCGTTCACCTGGCTAAACCCCCCTTCCACCACCCCGGCGATAACCAACAGGCATGCGGTCCCAATGAACATATGGATCATTTTCGTCCGCATACCTCGTATCTGGCGCCACAGGGAGCCGAGGTCTCGTCGGTACTGGGCGCGGGCCATCATCAATCCCGCCCCGGCGCCAAGGAACACGCATGGCAACTCAATCGACCCGTGAGGGCCAATCCAGGCAACGAAGAAAAGGATCACTCCGTCGTTTAAGTACAAAGCGGCCAGACTACCCAATGTGGCGCCGTTATAGAAAAGAATAGCCATGGTCCCCAGGCCGAAAGTGAGCCCCAGGACAAAGGCCAGCCCGGTGACCTTTATGTTGTGGGTGAACAAAAACGTGGTAAAGATGGCGTGGTCACCTGCGTCATTGACTCGGGTCTTTCCCTCTCTTTCCATTTTCTCAAGCCTGACCACACGGTCGGCCGGGCGCTCGGATGTGTGCGAAGGCCCCAGGAACACCTTGGCGGTTTGCTCATCGACCATGGTGGCGGTGAAGCCGAACAGGGCTCCGACGAAGAATATGGTGGTGGCCATGGCGACCAGGCTCCACTCTTCCCGCACAGCGGCGGGGAACTTGTGGCG
>JAOUNV010000121.1 GCA_029880775.1 Nitrospinota bacterium
AGCTCACGCAGCCGCTCTTTGGTCACCGGCCCCAGGAAGCTGATATTCGCCGACGCGTTGGCGCGCAACCTTGCGTCGTCCTCCCCCCCACCGGCCACGATCAGCTTCTTGCCCATCCTCCCGAAAGCCTCCAGCGCCAGGTCGATTCTTTTATAAGGGGCGAAGGCGGAGACCATCAGATAGTGATCCCCCCTTTCCGTCGCAGTGCCGGAGGTGAAATATTCCACATCCACCGGCGGATGGACCACTGAAGCCTCCCTACGATATATCCTTCCGATTCGCCGGGCCACATAAGCGGAGTTGGCCACGAAAGCGTCCACCCTGTCGCTTGTCGCCAGGTCCCACTTTCGCATGAGAGGGATGATCCGTTCGATGGCGAACAGCGGCGCTGGGCTCATTCGTTGACGGTTAAAGTAGTGATGGTACATGTCCCAGGCGTATCGCATGGGAGTGTGGCAATAGCATATGTGCGGCGCCCCGCCGGGGCGGATTCCCTTGGCCACGCAATGGCTGGAGGATATCACCAGGTCGTACCCCTCCAGCTGGAAAGACTCTATCGCCATCGGCATCAGCGGCAAGTACCAGCGATACCTTCGCTCCACGTCTGGCAGCCGCCCGATGAACGATGTGTGTATCTTGTGTTTCTCTATAACCTGGGAGACGGAGCCTGGGAGATGCAACAGAGTGTAAATATCCGCTTCCGGATACAATTCGCACAACGCCTCCAGCACGAACTCGCCGCCCCGCATCCCTGTCAGCCAATCGTGGACCAAAGCCACTTTCACGACATGGCCCTTTCATACACTTCCAGGGTTCTTCTTGCGGTCTCCTTCCAGGAGAAGGAGGCGGCCTGCGCCATTCCCTTGCTCGCCAACTCTGTGTGGAACCTTTCGTCATCGCGCAGCCGTTCCAGCAGCTCCGCCGCCCCGGCCACGTCGTCCGGGTCCACCAACGCGGCGGCCTCCCCCACCACTTCTGGTATAGAAGAGCGGTTCGACACCACCGTTGGAGTTCCACAAGCCATCGCCTCCAGCGGCGGCAGGCCAAAGCCCTCCATGTATGATGGAAAGAAGAGCGCCCTGGCCCCGGCGTATAAGGCTGTGATAGTTTTCTTTCCCGCGTTGTTTACAAAAGTTACCCTTCCCTCAAACGGGGAGAAGAGCGCTTTGGCCGACATCGCCATCCTGCCTACGATGACAAACCTTGTATCTGGCCTCATAACGGCCATGGCGTTGGCCACCGCCTCGATATTCTTATGGGGCCTGTCGCTGCCGACGAACAGAAAGTATCCCTGGGCGATATCCAGCTTTCCCAATTCCTTATCAATATCCTCCCTGCCCATCGGGCCGAAGCCAGAGTCGGCAGCGTTGTATGTCACCGTTATCCGGTCAGGATCGGCGCCGAACATGGCCACCAGGTTTTCCTTTGTATGGTTGGAGACGGTGATCACCTGGTCCGCTCTTTTCAGCGCGGAGGATATCATCCACCGGGCGTAGGTCTTTTGCATTGTGCCCACCTTCGGGGCCAGCAGGTGAATCACATCGTGAATGGTGACCACTTTTTTGCAGGGGGTGTATAGTGGCAAAGTGAAGTGCGGCTCGTGAAACAGATCCACCTCCGCCCGGCGGGCCATGGCGCCCAGCGCCCAATGCTCACGGAGGGAGTATTTCCCCGCCTTGACACATACGTTTTCCACCCTTTCGCCGGGAAATGAATACGCCCCCACATGCTCCGGGGCCAGAAAGAGAACATATTTGTGGTCCCTCTCCTGCTCCAGTAGCGCGCGGATCAGGTTATCGATATACCTTCCGATGCCCGTGTCGGCTATCTTTCTTGCGTCTATTCCTATTTTCATGCTTGCATTGGCGCCCATGAGATTCCCCTGCGGGCCGGGCGTGTATTTTTGTAGATTTAAGAGGAAACCGGTTAGAATAGGGTATCACAGCGAGTTTTTATTTAGGTATACCATATGACGCTGTCAAGGCGGACTTGGGGGGCGGCGGATTAGTGTCCAAAAAACTGACGCGCATTTCCGTTAAACTCCACACATTGCTCGAGGATTCCTCTGACCGGGCGAAGAGTTTTCTTCCCCAAAAGCATCACGTGGAGGGGAGCTTCGCCAGCCGGATCCTGGGCGCCACCCTGCTACGGAGTGAGTTTTGGAGCTTCAAGGGGGAAGCTCTGGCCAAAGGCTTTGCCGTGGGGCTGTTTGTGGCGTTCACGCCCACCCTGGGCATCCAGATGCTGCTCACCTGCATCGTCATCCTCTTCATCCCCGGCAACCTCCCCATCGCCCTGGCCACATGCTGGCTTACCAATCCCATCACCGCGATCCCTGTTTATACGGTGGAATGGCACATCGGCGAGATGATACTTGGAATTTTCGGCCATGATTCCGGGGCTCCGCCCAACATTGTCGAATACGAGTCGATAATGGACTTCGTGACAAATATTTTCAAGCAGGGGGGCACCTTGTGGCTTGGTTCCATTATCAGCAGCGCCATAATCGCCTTGCTTGGATATTGCGCGTTAATGAGCATAGTCTATCTGGAGCGTTGGCTGCGAAAGATAAAGTTGGACGATTTTCGACAGATTCGTCGAGAGGAAAGAAAGCGAAGAAAAGAGATGTCCACCACCGAAGCTCTCCACGAATACGCCGCCACTCCGCCGGAAAAAGAGCAAAACTCACCTCAAGAAGAGGTCGAACGTTAACCACTTGTTTTTCAATTACTCTTGCCCGAATCAGGAAATCGTTATAAAATGTACGGATTGTGGGTTGAAACAAGATTTTTTTTCAGCGCAACTTAATGTTGTATTTGCTGTAGCGAGGTGATAATGGCGTTAACAAAGACTAGTACATTCGACTTCGTAAAGTTGTTTGCCCGAGCTGTGACGGAAACAATCGAAGACGCGACAAGCTCCCAGATTTACGTTTCCCGCACCGCCATGCAAGTGGAGGGGGTGCAGATCAGAGGTGACCTGGGGGTGTTTATGGCTTTCAGCGGGGACTATAACGGGATCATGATCCTGAACTACGACGCTGAATCCGCATTGGAAATCGTGGGCGCGGCTCTGCGGACAATGAGTATGCCGGAGGAGGAGATCCCCAAATACGCAGGCAGCGACGAAGTGCGCCAGAGCATCGGCGAGTTGAGCAACCAGGTGATCGGCAAGTGCCGCGCCATGGTGGAGGAGCGCTTTGGGCTTACTTCCATGACCAACATCCCGGCGGTGGTTCCCATCACGGTCCCCATAGCCTTGAGCATGGTCTCCAAGGAGCCAAAGGCCTTTGAGTGCGTCCGCGTGCAGTTCACCACGCAGAACCATAACAAGTTCTACATGGAAATGGCTTTAGAGCCTTTCCGGGTGGTCCCTTTCGAGGCGTCCTAGCAAAAAAACGCGCGCCAAGGATATTGGCGCCAAATAATTATCGGCGCCGGTATATGTATCGGCGCCGTATTTTTTTTCGGATAGTTCCTAATGACCAAGAAAAAAGTCAGGCTCTCCGCCTTGGCCACTTCCGGCGGGTGAGGGTCGAAGCTGGGTCCGGAGGACCTGGGTAAAATACTGGAAAAAATCGCGCCGTTCGATGATCCCCGGCTGGTGGCCGGGTTCTCCAACCGGGGGGACAGCGGCGTGTTTCTCATATCAAACAACCTGGCCATCGTCCAGTCGGTGGATGTGTTCACCCCAATCGTGGACGACGCCTACATGTTCGGCCGGATCGCCGCCGTCAACGCCATGTCGGATATCTACGCCGTGGGCGCCAAGCCTGTCTGCGCGTTGAACATCCTGATGTTCCCATGTGCCCTGGTGGATGAGGCCGCCGCCACGATGCAAGGCGGCGCGGACGCTGTCCGGGAAGCGGGCTCCGTCATCCTGGGAGGCCATTCCGTGGATGACCCGATCCCCAAATATGGCCTGGCGGTGACTGGCGTCATGCGGAAAAAAGAACTGGTCTCCCACCAGGGCGCCAGGCCTGGCGACACACTTATCCTGACAAAAAAAATAGGGACCGGGCTGATCACCTCCGCCCACCGCTCCGGCGGAAGCGCCATGGCCGGGGTCCGTGGCTGGAAGAAGAAGCTTTCGGCCTCCCACCGAGAGGTGGTGGAAAGCATGGCCAGGCCCAACATGGCGGCCTCCCAATCCATGGTCAAAACAAAAGTCAACGCCTGCACCGATATCACAGGCTTCGGGTTGCTGGGGCATGCCAGAAACATGGCGGAGCAATCTGGCGCGTGCCTGGTGATAAGCGCCTCCGCCGTGCCCCGCTTCGATGGCGCCCTGGAGCTGGCCGCCGCAGGCCCGCCGGGGGGAGGGATGACACGTAACATGAAGTGGATAAAGCCCAACTTCAAAAAGGATAATTACACTCCTCCAGGATCCGCGGAAATGTTGTGCGACCCGCAAACCTCCGGAGGGCTGCTGATAAGCGTCTCGGCCAAAAAAGCGGAAGCGCTGGTGGACCGCCTGCGTGAGGTGGGGGATATCGCCAGCGCTATAATCGGGCATGTGGAAAGCCCCGGCGGACCGTGCGTCCGTCTTGTCCCATAGGGTTGGGCCAGTCGTGGCCGCCGAGATGATATGCGCCCTCTGAAACGATTCCTCCTGGCCCACCTGGCCGCACCGGCCGCAAGAGCGCTCATATGGCTGCTTTGTGTCACCATCCGCCTGAAGGTGGAGGGGGCGGCCAATGAGGATGCGCTGGACCGGGAAGGCAAGCCTGGGATTATTTGCTGCTGGCACGGAAGATTGCTTTTTCTACCATACTACTACCGCCACGTCCGGAGGAAGAACGCCGTCATGGACGTGCTGGCAAGCTCCAGCCACGATGGAGAATTTGTGGCCAGAGTATCGCGCTTGTTCGGCTTTGGTGTAATCCGGGGCTCGTCATACAAAAACTCCAGGACCGCCCTGCGCGCGATGGCCAGAAGCGTGGCCCAGGGCCGGTGGCCGGGGATAATCGCGGATGGCTCCAGGGGGCCTGCGTTTGTGGCCCAGCCAGGCTCCGTGATGCTGGCAAAGATCACCGGCGCTCCGGTGATTCCAGTCACCGTGGCTTTCGACAGGTACTGGACTCTCAACAGTTGGGACCGGATGCAAATCCCAAAGCCTTTCACCAGAGGCGTGGTGATCCATGGAAACCCGGTGGTATTCCCCTCCGGCGGCGGGCGGGAGGAACTGGACACCAAACGGAAGGAGCTGAACAGGACTCTGGGCCGGATCACCGGGCGAGCCGATGGATACTTTTTCCAGAAGTCGTCATGAGCCGGATCATATACAACACCGCCCTCTACCTCGGCCTTCCGGCTCTGGCCTCGGCATACGCATGGAAGATGACCCGCAAACCGGCCTACCGCTCCGGCTTTTTCCAAAAGCTGGGATACACCTTGCCCAGGCAGAGCAAAAAAACAATATGGATCCACGCCGTCTCCGTGGGGGAGACGATGGCGGCGGCGCGGCTGGCCCGGCGACTGTGCCGGGAGCAGACCGAGTATCGGGTCATGTTCTCCACCACCACTCCCACCGGCCAACAGGTGGCCCTGGAGCAACTGGCGCCGGAGGCCAATGTTTTCTATTTTCCCTTCGACCTGCCCGGCGCCGCCGCCCGCGCCGTGGAGGCGGTGAACCCTGCGGTGCTGGCGCTGGTGGACACGGAGTTCTGGCCCAATGTCATCCACGCCTGCGCAAGCCGGGGCGCCGCCGTGGCCCTGGTAAACGGCCGCATATCGGACCGCTCCCATCCCCGCTATCTGAAAGCAAAGCGCTTCATCAAGCCGGTGCTGGAGGAGGTGGCCCTATTCATGGCCCAGAGCCCGCGTGACGCGGAGCGTTTTCTGGAGATCGGGGCGCCGCCGGAGAGAGTGGTGGCGGGAGGGAACCTGAAGTTCGACCAGGACACGGCGCCTGTAAGCCAGGAGGAAAAGGATGCGATCAGGCGATCCTTGGGCGTCGCCCCGGACGAGCTGGTGGTCCTGCTGGGTAGCGTGCACCGGGGGGAGGAAGCAGCCATCGAGGCGGCGGCGGATATCTTGCGGCCTGGACGCAGGATGGTGATCGCCCCCCGCAGAATCGACGATATGCAATGGATAGAGAAAACATTGGCGCCGTACGGCATGACCATCTCCCGGCGCTCCACCAACCCCGCCATGCCGCCGGGGGACCATACCCAGATCCCGGTGATAGACACATTCGGCGAGCTCAATAAAATCTACGCCATGGCCGACGCTGTATTTGTCGGGGGGAGCCTAATCAACCATGGGGGGCAGAATCCACTGGAACCTGCTGGACGAGGTGTCCCAACGATCTTCGGTCCCGACATGAGCAACTTCCAGGAAGCGTCCCAGACTCTGGTGGAGGCGCAAGGCGCATGGATCGCCGCCACCAAAGATGAAATCGCCCAAAGGCTGGAAGCCTTGCTGACAGACAGGCTCCTGCGGGAAAAGGCGGGCGCCGCGGCGCGGAGCGTGGTGGAAATAAACATGGGCGCCACAGACAGAGCCCTGGAGAGGATCATGAGCCTTGCCAGGG
>JAOUNV010000122.1 GCA_029880775.1 Nitrospinota bacterium
AACCGTCTCCATGATCACGGAGGAGTCGGGCAAGACCCTGGACCCATTCATCATCAAGGCCTTCACTAATGTCCAGGATGTCTTCCAGGAAATCAGGGCCAACATCGACGAGATAAAATAGGCCCGCCCTCTGCGGCGCCGTTTCTCCTATGAAGGATCCAATCCTGCAAGCAGTGGCGGACTCCATCGCCAAACATTCATCAATCCCTCCAGGCTCCAGAGTGTTGGTGGCCCATTCCGGAGGGCCCGACTCCACCGCGCTGCTCCACATCATGGCCAGGCTTGCGCCTCTCCTCGCAATAACCGTGGAGTCTGTCCATTTCGACCACGCCTTGAGAGCAGAGTCACCAGACGACGCGAGCTTCGCGGAGCAGGCCGCCGCCGCCCTGGGCCTGACATTTACTAGGGAAAGGGATTCTTCGCCCCCCTCAACGCAGATCCAATCCATGGCCAGGAGCGCGCGTTACGCCTTCTTCCACAAGGTGGCGAAAAGCCATGGCGCCACCCATGTGGCCACCGGGCATACCCTCGATGATTCGGTGGAGACTTCCATCATGTGGATGCTGCGAGGCGCCGGGCCCACCGCTTTTGGCGGCATACCGGCGGCGCGAGGAATCTTCGTCCGGCCGCTGATCGAGCTACGTAAAAGCGAAATCCTCGATTGGCTGGCTCGTGAGGGGATAGCGTTCGTTACCGACAGGACCAATGAAACCGACAAATACCTTCGCAACCGTATCAGGCGATCCGTGATCCCCGCCATGGAGCAGGTGACGCCTGGGGCCGTGACAGCCATCGCCAGGTTGGCCACCCTTTCCGGGCAGATGGGCCGCGCTATGGAACAGCAGGCCCAAAGCGCTTTGACCACAGCCACCCGGCGCAAAGATGCGATGGGGTTGACTCTCGACCCGGCTTTTTCAGACGGCGCCCCTTTCGTCTTCCGGAGCATGGTATACAAGGCTGCGGCAGGGGCTATCGGCGCAAAACCCTCCTCACTGCTGACACCTCATCTGGAGGCGCTGGACCGGATGATTCTGGCGGGCAAGCTGGGAAGGAAGCTGGACTTGCCAAGCGGGCTGTGCGTGGCGTTGGATCACGCGGGGCTGACCTTCAGTATGAAAAGTGGTCAGCCGACACCGATGGAGGAAATTCCCTTTCAATGCCCGCTGGATGCTGCGGTGGGAGGTGGGGGACTGTCGGTCATTCGGGTGGAGGAATACGACTTGGATGAGCGGTTGGCTGCCGCGGAAAAAATCCCCGCAGGCGCCATCTTCCGAAATCGCCGATCCGGTGATTACCTGACACCAGCGAACTTCGTCGGACGCAAGAAGCTAAAGAAATTCCTGATCGACAAGAAAGTTCCGGTGTCGTTGCGGGACAAGATGCCCATTCTGGTGGCGGGGAGGGAGTCTCTCTGGATTCCAGGCGTTTATATGGCGCCGTCTATTGTCGCTGGGCCGGAGGACGCGCCTTTATCGCGGATCACCTGGACGCTATAGTTCGATACTCTCCAGGGCCTTGCGCCCTTTTTTCATGGGGATATAGATCAGCAGGGCGGTGAGGGCCACCAAAGCCAGGTAGGAGAGCCATATGTCTGGTCCGCCGGTTTCCGTCATGCGAAAGATACCCCACAGATGTTTTCGCACCGGGTGGGCGATAATCATTACGGAGAGGCCGGCGTATACGATCGACACCATCATGTACATGATGGCGCCGGTGGTGGCGCCCACTTCGGCGATATTCTCATAGTCGAACTTGGGGTACATGGCGCCCATTCCCACCCCCAGCCCGGTGAGCCCCAGGGTGAGCAGGAACACGGCTGCGGCGGATACGGTCATCACATACGCGTCCACCCCCAGCAGGATGTTGGATATCACCACAAGGATCTCCGCCAGGATGAGAAGCGGAACCAGGTACAAAAAGTACTTTTCCCTCAAAAAGCGGCCCATATCCACCGGGCCTGCGCGGACCACCCAAAAGCTCCCCCCCTCCACGCTGGTGGTGGAGAAGACAAACCGCACCGACACCGCCGCCAGCACCACGCCGGTGAGCCCGATGTTGGCCACAGAGACGATGCTTCTTATGTAGAAGTTGTCCAGCGGCAGATTGCGCACATTGAATATATACACCACCACCAGGGCGCCTAGCATCAATAGCTGCGACCATTGGCCGGTATCCCGCCAGAACAGCTTGACATCCTTTAATACCAAAGCTCTGGTGTCTGAATGGACGTAGCGCAAAACCCGCCGCATCATCCTATAGAGCAGCCTTTCTGGGGTGGGGAGGGTGGTGATCCTGGATGACCCATAGGCGCTGCTCCATCCGGTGTAATAGATAGACATGGCTATAAGAGCGGTCACCGACACACTGGCCACGGCCAGAGCGGTCAGATAGGCGAATTGGATCAAGAAGCCCTCCCAGTCACCAAAAGAGCCGACCTGGAGCCCCCTGGACAACATCGAGGAAGGGAGCCAGGGGTAGTCTGGCGCTTTCATCTTCTCCACGAATTCTATGATCCTCTCCTCCGGCACATCTTTGCCCAGGTATTTTTCCGGCTGAATGAAACGGAGCAGGAGCACCAGCCCGCCGATGAAGGCCACTCCCACGAAAGAGAGCACTTGGTAGGCGCGCCTGGCCGGGAAAAAGCGCATCAAAGACATGGTGATGAGTATCCCGGCTCCAGATGGAATGATCATAAATGGGATGAAGAGGGGGAACATCAAAATGTAGTATTGCCACGGAGCGTAATTGACCTGCCCGTAAGCGATGAACACGGGAAAGCAGAAGGCGGCGGCCATCCACGAGGAATTGATCATGGTCATGATGTACTTGGAGATGAAAATATCGCGCAGCGGAATGGGCGAGGACATCAAAAAATCCAGATCCCGCGACATGAACATGGTGGATATAGACGCGATGATATTGGAGAAGACGAGCATGGAGAAAAAAGTGAGGCACAGAAGATTTAGAAGCTGGATGATCAGAATTTCTCCCACGTCCACCGGCAGGGTGTTGAAGTAGTGGAGCAACCTGTAGAAAAACAGGTACTCCAATCCCATGGTGGCCGCGCCCAGCGCGCCGATGATCAGCGCCCGGACGCTGTTTTTTTTGCCAGCGCGGAACAGGGAGTTGTACCAGAGACGTTTACGCGCTTTCTCCAGGATTAAAAAGTCTCTCAACATCCAAACACACTCTTGCGTTAATTATTTCGCCCACTGGCGCGCGCCTTTATAGGATACGGCCATAGCGGACTTTATTCAACAGCAGTCTGCGCCGGGGCGGATTATTTGCTCGGCTGGGTTGACGTGGGGCGCCGCCGGTTTTATCTATAAATTCAAGTCGGGTCCAGTTTAAGATTGATGGCGGGGCCTATTGGACTCATAATAATCGTTTTGGAAAAATATTCTGATGCTTGGCGCTATTGTAAAAAAAATATTCGGTTCCCACAACGAACGTGAGCTGAAAAGACTTTCATCCTATGTGGAAGCTGTCAATGTTCTGGAGGAGGGTGTCGCCGTCCTGAGCGACGATGATCTGAAATCCAAAACCCCGTATCTGCAGGAGCGGGCCGCCAATGGCGAGCCGCTGGTGAGCCTTCTGCCGGAAGCGTTCGCCGTGGTGCGGGAAGCGGGCAAGCGGGCGCTTGGGATGAGGCATTTCGATGTGCAGATCCTGGGCGGGGCGGCCTTGCACGAAGGAAGGATCGCCGAGATGAAGACCGGCGAGGGAAAGACCCTGGTGGCCACGCTGCCGGTGTACCTCAATGCCCTCTCTGGCAAGGGGGCTCATGTGGTGACAGTCAACGACTACCTGGCCCGGCGCGACTCTGAATGGATGGGGAAGATCTACCGCTTCCTGGGGATGAGCGTGGGAGTGGTTCAGCATGGGCTCAGCGACTCCGAGCGGCAGGCGGCGTACCGTAGCGACATCACCTACGCCACCAACAACGAATTGGGGTTCGACTATCTGCGCGACAACATGAAGTTCTACCTCGATGACCTGGTTCTGCGGGAGCTTAACTTCGCCATTGTGGATGAGGTGGACTCCATATTGATCGACGAGGCGCGCACACCGCTGATCATATCTGGCGCCTCGGAGGACGCCACCGACAAGTATTACACTATCAACCGGATCGTCCCCCAGCTTTTGAAAAAGGACGTTTATTACACATTGGACGAAAAAGCGAGATCCGCCATGCTCACCGAAGAGGGAGTGGCCCAGGCGGAGAAGGAGCTGGGAGTGGGGAACCTTTACGACCCATCTGAGATAGAGACCCTGCACCATGTGCAGCAGGGCTTGAAGGCCCACACCCTGTTCAAGAGGGATGTGGACTACCTGATAAGCAACGGCCAGGTGGTGATAGTGGACGAGTTCACCGGCAGGCCGATGCCGGGACGGCGCTGGAGCGACGGGCTACATCAGGCCATCGAGGCCAAGGAAGGGGTGAATATCGAAAACGAGAACCAGACCCTGGCCACCATTACCTTTCAGAACTTCTTTAAGCTGTACAACAACCTGTCCGGCATGACCGGCACCGCCGATACGGAAGCGTCCGAGTTCGCCAGCACATACGACCGGGAAGTGCTGGTGATACCGCCCAACAGAAAGATGGTGCGTCTGGACTATGCCGATGTGGTGTACCGCACCATGGCGGAGAAGGACAGGGCGATTATAGACGAGATCGTGGAGTCACACGAGAAAAACCAGCCTGTGTTGGTGGGCACTATATCCATAGAGAAGAGCGAGAGCCTGGCCGGCATGTTGAAGCGGCGGGGGATAAAACACAACGTGCTCAACGCCAAGCACCACGAGAAAGAAGCGGAGATCGTGGCCCAGGCCGGCCGCCGGGGCGCGGTAACCATCGCCACAAACATGGCTGGACGTGGTACAGACATCATCCTGGGGGGCAACCCGGAGATGCTCACCCAGGCCCGCATGGAAGCGCTGGGGGAGGAAGCGACCGAGGAGGATAACAAGGCCACTCTGGATGAGTACATTGAAATATGCGCGGAAGAGAAGAAAGATGTCCTGGAGGCGGGTGGGCTGCACATAATCGGCACGGAGCGCCACGAGTCTCGCCGGATCGACAACCAGCTTCGTGGCCGCGCTGGAAGGCAGGGTGATCCTGGCTCCTCACGGTTCTTCCTTTCCCTGGAGGATGACCTTCTGCGGATATTCGGAGCGGAGAAAATATCCGGGCTGATGGTGCGGCTGGGTATGGAAGAAGATGAGCCTATCGAGGCGGGGGTGGTGAGCAAGTCGATCGAACACGCGCAAAGCAAGGTGGAAGGCCACAACTTCGATATCCGGAAACATCTGCTGGAATACGACGATGTGATGAACAAGCAGCGCGAGTCGATCTATGCCCAGCGGAAGATGATCATGCGGGGCGAGGAGCTGCACGAGATGCTGATTGAAATGGCTCTGGACGTGCTGGATATGGATATGGAAGCCAAGATTCCGGAAGAAGCCGTGCCGGAGGATTGGGACCTGGAAGGATTCAAGGACGCGCTGGCGCTCCACTTCTCCCTGAATTTGAAGCTGAAGGAGAATAATGATTTCACCATCGGCGATCATAAGTTCGACTTTGAGACCGTGACTCACGCCGCGCTGAAGGAGGAGATGGACGATATTGTCAAAGCCGCCATCGAGTCGAAAAAAACGCTGCTGGGAGAGAACTGGCTAGACTTTGAAAAGCATATCACTCTGCAGATAGTGGACGGCCATTGGAAGGACCATCTGCTCTCCATCGATCACTTGAAGGAGGGGATAGGGTACCGGGGCTATGCGCAGAAGAACCCGCTGACCGAATATAAGAAAGAATCTAGCGCGATGTATATGGACCTGTTGGACCGCATCCGCCAGGATGTGGTGGGGGTCTTTTGCCGTGTGCAGGTGAAGTCGGAAGAAGAGGCGCGGCTGGAACGCAGAGAAGCGGCCCGGAGACATCAGAACCAACGCACGACGGAGCATCGGGGCGAGAAGAGGGACCAGAAACAGGAGACGGTGCGCCGCGATGGGGCGAAGGTGGGCCGCAACGACCCATGCCCCTGCGGCAGCGGGAAGAAATATAAGAAATGCCACGGTAAGGGGTGAGGGGAGTTAGCCTCGATTCTGAACACGCCGGGAAAGGACTGATTGGTCTTACTCGGCGGTTTATTTTGAAAGACCCCCGCTTATTCGATAATTGTAAAACATCCGGTTGAAATATTCGGAACAATATCCAAGAGTTTTTGATATTTGTGCGCATATAGCGGTTTTGCCTTCCGTCTTTCCAGTATGTAAGGAAGGCATAATATGAATGTGTCTGCCAGCATGGTGTAAAATGTGACCCTGTAAATAATTCTGTGTAACTGCCCGATTACACTTTTTCCGGCATCCTGTCGGCGAACTCGATCATGAACCGGTTCAGCGCCGGTTTCCAGTTTCTGATCGGCATGGTCCACTTTCTCGCC
>JAOUNV010000123.1 GCA_029880775.1 Nitrospinota bacterium
AATGGTGAAGCTTGCCAGCCAGACCAAAATGATCATGGCCATGGGAGGCGGAATGCAGCCTATGCCTTATTTCCTTTTCAACGAGGGGATGACAGGCGCTGATACTTTCCATGTCTTCATCGCAGCCCGTCATGACATGTTCACCTATCCGCATATTGGTGGCGCCACTGTGGAGGTTTCCACAGATAAGGCGAGCTGGGCCAGCATGATGGACCATGGCGGCGGTCATTACATGGTCGGCGGACTGACCGGGCTGAATGCCGGTACCCAAGGCAACATTTACATTCGTATGTCTGTTGAGGGATCCCAGTGCACCACGAACGGGGCCGCGCCCGACGGCTCCAATGATCACCAGATGTTCATGGTCACACCATGAATGTGAGAACTCACTCCCTTTCACGCCTGGGGTTGGGTGGACGTAATGTCCGCCCGGCCCTGGCCGGTTTTGTGATAGCCGCATTGGCGCTGATCTGCTCCGCTCCGGCCCCCGCTCAGGCGGGGTCTTGCTGTGGTGGCGGCGGCGGCGCGGCGCTGGTGCTCCCGAAGAGTGGGGAATGGATGTTGGATGTCTCCTTCAACATGGAGGTGTACGATGGCTATTGGAACCGCGAGGGGAAAATTCTGCCAGACGCGCCCGGCTCAGACTTAAAGCAGTTTCGGCTGAACCTGGGGTACGCCAAAAGGATAGCCGACCGGTGGCAGGTCAGCGCTGTCGTCCCGATGGTCCGTAACGAGAACTATTATGAAAATTCGAGGACCACATCCTTTGACACCGGAGACACGACCATAAGCCTTTTGTATGAGACTTTCGATGTGGTGACCTGCGTATGGAGCGTGGAGAGCCTGGAGGACCTGGTCCCTGCGGCATACCTGGGCTTGGTGTTCACCATCCCCACCGGGATCTCCCCTTTCGATGACGCGGAGCGCAGTTTCGACGTCACCGGCAGGGGATTTTACCGGCTGGACGCTTCCGCTTCTGTAGAAAAAACCATCTGGCCCTGGACGTTGGCTTTTTCCTATTCTTACGGCATTCATATGGAACGGCCTGTGAATCGCGAGTATGGCCACTGGGTGGAGCCGTATAACAAGAGGCTGGGGGACCGACGCTCGTTCTCTCTCTCCGGTGGCTACACATATTTCATGGAGACAGACGACACCATAACATTCACCATCTCCTATTCCGACTTATGGGAGGGAACCGCCATGATCGGCGGAGAACCAGACCCGGCCACAGGGTTGCGCAAGCGCGCAGTCTCCGGTGTGTTGGCGTTTTCCAACATGGACAAGTCTTTCATGGCCAAGCTGGGATACAGCCAGGCTGTGAAACAGGAGGGCTGGGGAGAGAACTTTCCGATCACAGATATCGTGACCGCAGGAGTGACATATGTATTCTAAAATAGCTGCGCCGTTGATGGCGTTAACTCTGCTGGCCGGATGCGGCATGATGGACGATATGGCCCCCTCCGGAGCCGACAATAGAGGCTCTTCCGCCGCGCTTGCGGTGGGTGATATGGCGCCGGAATTCACCATGCCCGATATTTGGGGCCAAACTCACACCCTCTCAGGTCAACTGGCCAACAAGCGGGGCGTGGTCCTATACTTTGCCATGTGGTGCCCCATCTGCGACAGCCATATGCAGAGCATCATGCGTGGTCCCCTGAAAAACCATCCGGATGTGGACTTTCTGATCGTGGACTACGTCTCCGGTACTGTGGAGGGAGGAAAGCAAGCCGCCATGGCGGGAGGCTATGCCCAAAGTCCATTTATCATTCTGGTGGATGAACGGCAAAAGGTGATGAAATCCTTTGGCGCCACCATGGGAACCACCGTGGTGATTGGCAAGGATCTTGTGATCAGGATGATAGAGGATTACAAGAGCCAAACCCAGCTGGAAGAGGCGCTGGCGGGGCTGTGAGAGGAGTAAATTCGCCACGATGATGGCGCTAATTTGCGAGTTTGCAAGAAGTAACAGGGTGCGTTATGTTGCCACACATGATGATGTTTCCCACGGCAAGACGGTAGGGAATCAATCATTTATGGATCTGCCTTATGCGGAATTAAGGGCAAGATTCTTCACGAAGTTTATCCTGAGCTTAGGCGAAGGACCTCAGAATGACCTTTGCTCAGAGGGTGTGAAAGGCGCATCGCTGGCGCCGGACAATGAGAAAATCCTCCCCCTTTGACGGGGGAGGGCTGGGTGGGGGTGAAGAAACGCGACTAATGGTATAACATATATATGTTTTCAGAGTGAGCTCGTTATGTTTTGCTCAGAGGGGTGAGAGGCGCCCCGCTGGGGCCGGTATAGTCCGGGGGTGAAGAACACCCCGGCAGCGAAAAAGGCGTCCGGATGGCGTAATGAATTTTAGTTTATTTAACGAAAGAGGAAGGATATGAAAATGAGATTGAGCGCTCCGAAAAAGGGTTTGTTCCTGGTTTCTCTGGTATTGGCTGTTCTTGCCATCACCTCTGTATTCGTGAAGATCCCGGATGTTACGCCCCACGCTTTCTGGATTTTAACGGGTGGCTATGTCGCCCTTGCCGCCGGAGTATTCTTTAAGGGTATATAAAGTTTTTTTGCCGTATTTGCTCAGCGGGGTGAGAGGCGCCCCGCTGGGGGCTGGTGTTGGCTGGGGTGGGGAACGTATCTCAGACAGCGATTGTCAGGACTATTTACCTTCTGAAGCTTTCGTGAGAATCTCAAGAGTGCTCTTGGGAGCATTTTGAGAATCCGCTCCGCTTTTTGTGTATCCTGTCTCCTGTGGTGTAAAAATACATGCGGCAGCATGAGCCAAAACAATATCTCCTGTGGTACGCTCAGAAGCTGCATCCACTAAGGCCTGATAGGTGATCAAAGCGTTTTGACGATGTTTGTTTACAACGGCGTTGTGTTTATGCGCCAAATAATTCCTTACAGATAGCAAAAGAAGGTAGCCCAAAACTATAAATATTAATATCTTGCTGCTTATCAATTGCGAAGCCTCTATTGTGGTAGTAGGCGCAATCCATGGAAGCTTATGTAAGAAAATGCTGAGAATAGCAAAAACACCCACCAATGCCGCACTGCCTAATACATACTTATACCAGCTATTTGCTTCAGTTTCATGAGAGGTAGATTCAGCATTGAAATGAAATGACTGCTGTGAAACGCCTTGTTCTGCCGCAACTTTTTTAATATTTTCTAAAATCTCTTTCGACTCTTTGTCACGTGAATTCATTTCATGTACAACTGACTGTGCTTCATCTCTTATCTGCTGAATCGTTGCGCGTGCCTCGTTTTCTAAAGTTGCAGTATCTGTAACCCTTGATACACCATAAGCAACATAGTGCCAAAGTATTTTAAAAGACTCATCATAAGCCAAATTGATTTGATCTATACACCTTTGGTGGATATCAGCCGCATTTGTTTCCCTTGATGAGAAATCGAGTATTTTTTTGAATCTGCTGTAGTCAGCATCAGCATGACCCTTAATGGAATTCAAAAGACCATCTGGTAAGTCATCAAGAATTGATCCAGGAATCCTTTTATAGAATGAGACAAGCTTTTCTGCAACAGGAACTGTGGCTTCGAAATTAAGTTCTTTGCCCAAATCATCTGTTCTTGCCAGAGTAGAAGAATCAAAATCCTGGATCCTTTTCAGCGATGTCTTTGTTTCTTCCAAAAGTTCTTCAGTGGCCATTTATAAATCCTCATGGAATCGAAGTTAGCGTATCATTTGCTATCCTGGGTAAATAAAATGGTAAGCATGATATAGATATATGTCAATCGCATTATGATACTCTATGGTGAAGAACAGGTGAGGAAACCCGAGATATTAGGAAATGATATGATGTAGTGAAATAATCCTTGAGCTATCTACCCCTCTTTCTCCTCAACCACTGGCCCACCCTTAACTTACCCTTTCCTCCTTCACAGTCACTCAAAACCTTCCAAAATCGACATTACTCCCCATCCCCCATCTGGCATCATGGACGCGTCGTATATGAAAAAACGATGGAATAACGATGATGACAGCGCAAAGAGAAACGAGGACGGATTGGGTAATCCTACTCGTCCTTTTCTTCCTCCGCTTGCATTCCCTTCGCCGGGCCTTTCAGCAAATATCCCTCTATGAAAGCGTCAAGGTCGCCATCCAGGACGCGGTTCACGTCGCCTACCTCGACTCGCGTGCGAAGGTCCTTCACCATCTGGTATGGCTGCAGCACGTAGGAGCGTATCTGCGAGCCCCACTGGATTCCCTTCTTCTCGCCGGTCAGTCCCTCCAGCTTCGCCCGGCGCTTATCCTCCTCCAGCGCATACAGCTTTCCCTTCAGCACTTTCATGGCCGAGGACTTGTTCTTGAACTGGCTCCGCTCGTTCTGGCAGCTGACCACCGTCCCGGTGGGTATGTGTGTGATCCTGATGGCGGAGTCGGTGACGTTGACATGTTGCCCTCCGGCGCCACTGGAGCGGAATGTATCCACCCTCAGGTCATCTTCCTTGATGTCGACTTCGATATCGTCTGTGATCTCCGGAGTCACCGCAACGGAGCAGAAGGAGGTGTGGCGGCGCTTTGCGCTATCGAAGGGGGAGATGCGCACCAGCCGGTGTATGCCGATCTCCGCCTTCATGTATCCATAGGCGTACTCGCCGGTGACGATGAAGGTGGCGCTTTTGATTCCCGCCTCATCGCCGGGGAGCAGGTCCACGATCTGTGTCTTGAACTTGCGGCGCTCCGCCCAACGCAGGTACATCCGAAGCAATATGTCGCCCCAATCCTGGCTTTCCGTGCCCCCTGCGCCTGGATGGATCTCCACTATGGCATTGTCGGCATCGTGCTCGCCGGACAGCATGGCGGCCAGCTCCGCTTTGCGTATATGGGTGGCCAGGGTGGTCAACTCTGCGGAAAGCTCAGCTTCCATCCCCGCGTCACCCTCTTCATCCGCCATCTCGGCCAGTTGGGTCAAATCTTCCAGGCGCTTTTCCAGGGATTTGTGCCTCGCCAAAGTGTCCGTGACAAAGGCGCGGCGCTTCATGACCGGCTTTGTGGCTTCAGGATTGTCCCAGAAATCGGGGGCGGAGATTTTCACCTCCAGCTTTTTGGATTCGCTAACTAGTGAATCGAAGTCAAAGATGGCCTCGAAGCCTGTTCAGGCGGGTCTGGGCGCTTTCCAGGAGAACATGAAATTCTTCATTCATAGAAGTTTACTTTTTCTTTGCTACAGGTTTTTTGGCAGCTGCTTTATTTCGTGGTTTTGCCGCCGCTTTTTTCGCTGGGGCTGCTTTTTTTACTTTCGCTTTCGCGGTGGCCGGTTTTTTTGATGACCGCGGTGGCTCCGATTTGAGGCGACTTCTTACCTCATTATTGGCCTTGATAAGGTCATCCATGTTGCGACGCGCGAAATCGCCCATTTTCTCCTCTACGATGGCGATGACCAACTTGCCGGAGGGAGTGCTGATACCCGGGAAATTGGGGAAAGGAATATTTTTGGCCTGGTGTTTTTTAAATCTTTTTTCCACCTCTTCCGGCGAGTGCAATTCACTCTCCGCGTATTCATAGACAAGCTTCACATAGTCACGCTCTTTCTGCTCCATTTCTGGAGTGTTCTGGACTACGTTTTCCAGTTTGTATTCGGCTGGTTTTTTGGGGGCGGCGTTCATTATTTTCAAAACCCGGCGGAAATATTGTTCGTTGCCGTTTTTTGTGAAGATTAATTCCTGGGGGATTTTCGAGCTTATTTCGTATTTGAATGATTCTCCCTCGAATCGGCACGAACCCAGCTCGTATGTAATGCCCTTTATAAGAAACCTCTTGTTAATTTTTGGGGTATTTTTTTTAATGTACTCTTCCCTTGCTTGGTCGATTGTCCGATTAATATACTGCAAAAATATCTGATTTTTCAGGTCACCCATATAATATAGCCCAGGTTGCTGTGTAACAAACGTTTACATTAAAGAACATTATGTGAATTGTATATCCCTAGCTCAAAGCATAACAAACCTTTTGCCCACAGGTCAATTAGATTATTGGCGTAAGTATCAGGGAGTGGTAATCTTATAAAAAATGACGGCCTCGAGGAGGAGCTCTCGAGGCCGTCTGCCTTAAGTTACCCGGATTTTCATCCGAATCAGCTGAAACATGGGGGGTTTCAACCGTTGCCACTTAATAGTTAGCTTTTGAGGAGGCTCTATTTGTAGCTGAGACGTATCACTGCATAAATGGCGCCAATTTCCTGATATCCATAATTCCTGTAATAACAATGAGATCGTAGCTTTAAGGTGTGGGATGTTATGATTTATTAGCCGCATCCACCTTCCCTATTCCCTTCGGCAATTGCAAGTCCTGTAATAACAAGAATATAGCTGTATGTACGATTAGGTGGCGCCATAAAGAGGTGTATCGAATTCGTGGCGCCTCCCTTGATCTGAAAAAAAAGGGGGGCAAAAGCAAATGTAATTTCCCAAA
>JAOUNV010000124.1 GCA_029880775.1 Nitrospinota bacterium
GCCTGGACGTCTGGCTCGGATACCCGCGGGATGCTTAGATCCATCGGCCCTTCCCAATCTACTTGATCATGGGCATCGGCCAAACGAGCAGCATCCGTCTCTGCCTCGGCCGTCTCGGGCACACACACCACACTCCTTACATCTTCATCAGGCTCAGCCTTGTCCCCAGAGCCACGGGGTTCCGCGTTGACCTCGACGGACCTTCGATCTGTGGTGGCGTAGTCCTGTCTCTCTTCAAAACCTCGCTTCTCGCAAGCCGACCGACGCCTGGCGCTCTCCGAGCGGCTCCTTGATCGACTCCTGGAGCGGCTCCTATAGTGGCGATTGGCTGCCTCTAACTTTTCCTCGCTCCTGTCCAAGGACGTCCTCCTTGAGGCCGCACCCTCCTCGCTGGGCCTTTCCTCCCTGGAACCGCAGGGTTTGGGGGCCTTGCTCGACACCTCTGGCCCTCTGGTGGTCTGCTGGTTACGGCCTCTCCGAGCGTCCCGCTCCCCACAGGGCGACTGCTCTCTCCTTATACTCACGGAGCGATTTTCAGATCTGCTCCCCGAGCGCCGGGCAGCCACCACGTCCCTCGCCTTGCCTTTGGCCCAGAACACATCGCTCGCAGCTGGCCCAAGCCGGCGGACGTCGGCCTCGCTGACGCTGGTGGGGTTGTGCTGCCTCAGGACGTGCTCCATGGCCCTCCTTCTGGTTCCACCCCGCTCGATCCCTCTTCCTTCGCATATGCGGCATAGATACGCTCTTCCAGACATCCCTAGGAAAAGAAAACTGTTTTAGAGGCAGCTCATGGAAAGAATACATATTATTTAATCGGCACACCGACGATAGCGACGTTTCGGAGAGACGCGGTGATTGGAGACTTGAACCTTACGGAAAACTAAAGCGTGAGATCGGACGCGATAACCCGGAAGAAGGCGGTCGCGCTAGAATTGATGTTTGAACAACAACGTAACGAAATTCCTCGGCGGACGACGCGGTAGCGGATAGTTTGCTACGACGACCTACTCCTTTTCTGCCTCCCCTGCTTTGTGTTGCCCACCACCCCTCAGCCTAGTGACCACCTTATTTACCCATCTTGGTACACCTTTCCCTTCGTAGGGTTTCAGTTTATTATGGTGAACCACTTTTGTTTGGCCGTCTGGCCCAAGTTGAATCCTAAAGTTGACCTCTGAAAGCTTTTCTAGCACTGGCAGGGGCCCATCGTACATCCTCTCCAACTTTGGTGTCGCACCCTTCCTTCTGGTCTCGTGCAGATACCATATGAGGTCACCCTCCTGGTACCTGTGAAACGACATCCCCGCATCATACATGTCTTTGTTGCGCCTGGCGCTGATCCCAATATGCTCCCGAGCTACCTCGTGTGCGTGTCGCATGCGTTCCCTCATCTCCATGACCTGACTGCAGAGAGACCCTTCTGTACCTCCGGGTACACCAGTATTGTCTCGAAACTGTATGTTGGCTGGCATGCGTACCTCGCGCCCCATGCAAAGCATGTTTGGAGTCAGCTTAGTGGTTTCATTGGGAGAAGCGCGGTAAGCCCCAGCTACACAGCCCAGATACAGGTCCCATTCCTCTTGGTCGACAAGGTATGACTTAATCATCTTTATCAGCGTCCGATTGAAGCGTTCGGTTTGGCCGTTTCCTCGTGGGTTTCTCACACTAGTACGTTTCTTTTTAACTTCCAACAGGCTGCACAGTTCTTTAAATAATCTGTTTTCAAACACTGTTCCCTGGTCAGTGAGAATTGCGATCGGGGTACCCCACCTTGCGACAAACTGGTTGAGGACCTGTCTGGCACAATCCTCCGCCGTCTGGTTTGGCACTGGTATGACCTCGACATACTTGGTGAAGTGGTCTGTCATCACCAGTATGTATCTGTTACCCCTTTCTGTAACTGGAAACGGTCCCATATAGTCCATTGCGAGCACGTCCCATGCAGCTCCCGACCTAAGGTGGCCCATTGGTGCCTTCGGTGTTTTGGTTAAAGGACGATTCGCAGCACAGACGTCGCATTGCCTCACGAAAAGGACTACATCTGTTTTCATGCCGAACCAGTAGAAGCTCTGAGCCGTCTTCTGTGTCGTCCTCTTCACTCCCATATGCCCCGATGTAAGAGCGCTGTGCATTTGATGAAGGACCATATCCTTGTACTTGGTGGGTACGAGGAGTTGACAGTATGTGCCCGTGCCATCCCGCTTGCTAAAATGTTTAAATAACACTCCGTCCCTGACCACAAGATTCTCCCACAGAAGCCAATAGTGACGAGCTGCAGGCGATTTCGTCAACATTTCCTCTGCTCTTTGTCTGCGCCCTGCCTCAACCGCAGCAAGGATATCCTGTATGTCTAGGTCTTGCCTTTGGGCTTCGCGAAGACCCACCGCATCAAAACCATCAAGCCAGTTTGACTCTAGCCACATCTTCTCAGAAGGGCCATCGATTGCCCTTACAGGTTGGGAACAGTTGATTTCTGCGGTGCCCACTTCCTGCCTGTCTCCAGTAGAACTCTGATTCGGTGTGGTCGGACTGACGGCTGCGCACCATCTCTTTTGACCATCCTGCTCGCAATCTACCATCCAAGTAGAGGCCATTGTCTCGGCACGCCGCTTACACTTAGCACACGGACCGCACTTCAACACTTCTGTGTTGTCTACATTAGGACACGTACAGTCCTTGGGAAATTCGCAGCGTGACAAGGCGTCGCAGTGCGCTTGCTTTCTTCCTGGTCTGTACTCAATCTGGAAATCGAACGCAGCCAGGATGTCGATCCAGCGTGCTATCTTCCCGGAGGGTTCCTTCAGTTTGTACAACCACACCAGGGCTTGGTGGTCGCTGCGCACGGTAAACCTCCGACCGAGCAAGTATTGTCTATAGTGTTGAACGAAGTGGACCACTGCAAGAAGCTCTTTTTCTGTGACACAATAGTTTCTCTCAGCTCGGTTCAGGGCTCTGCTTCCATATGCAATTACCCGCTCACGACCCTCCTGCACCTGCGAAAGGACACCTCCGATTCCAACGCCTGACGCATCCACGTCCAAGTAGAACTGGCCCCCCTCGTTCAAAGGGTATCCCATTACCTCAGGACTGACGAGAGCCCCCTTCATATCCTCGAAAGCTTTCTGGCAGTCATCCGTCCAATGAAACTCAACGTCCTTCCTGGTCAGGTCCACTAATGGTTTAACTCTCTTGGCGAAGTCCTTGACAAAGCGACGGTAATAGTTGCCAGTGGCAACAAACTGCTTTACCTGCTTTGCTGTTTCGGGTGTCGGCCAGGACAATATCTTGGAAATGTTGTTGGGGTCTGGTCGCACCCCGTCACCAGAGACGACGTGCCCCAAGAAGACCACCTCCGCCTGGAGCAGGTGGCACTTGTCTGGTCGCAGTTTCAACCCAGCGTCCCTGATCCTAGACAGCACCTCGTCGACCCTGGTCATGTGCTCAGTGAAGTTCGCACCATATGTGATAATGTCATCCACGTACACGAGGCAGGTCTCCCACTGCAAACCTTGTAAGGCAATCTCCATCATTCGCTGGAAACAAGCGCTCGAAGAGTTCAGTCCAAATGGTAACCGAGTCATCTGAAATTGACCAAACTTACATGCAAACGCGCTTTTGGGACGGTCAGACTTCTTCAGCGGTATTTGAAAATATCCACTGGTTAGGTCAAAGCTGCTGAACAACGTGGCTCCTGCAACCGCATCCAGGCAGTCCTGCACCCGAGGGAGTGGGAAGCCGTCAGGCTTAACCAGTGCATTAAGTCTGCGATAGTCTACACATGGCCTTATTTGCCCATTCTTTTTCTTCACCAAGACAATTGGACTAGCCCAGGGCGACGTGCTCTCCTCTATCACTCCCTTCTTCAAAAGATCCTCAATGGCCCTCTTCTCCTCCTCGGCATATGCCAATGGCACCCGGCGTGGCCGTTGTTTAATAGGGGGTGCGTCTCCCGTCTTGATCTCGTGCTCGACTAAGTGAGTCAGCCCTATGTCCCATTCATCCCTGGAGAATGAGTCTTGAAACTTGGTCAACAGGCCCGCCACCACTTCACACTCTTCACTGCTTCGGCCCACAGAGGCCCTCTTGTACAAATCAACAAGGTGAGCTGGGACCGCCTCACCTTTGGCGATGGGAAGTGACACACTGCGAGCCTTAGGGGCTGCAGACCCGTACTGGACACGCCTTATTCGACAAAGGTCTTCATCTTCATTTGAGCCTTCCGCATCCGCCACGACCGTCATCACGCTTCCTATACGCTCAGCACATGCCACTTCGGCATCCTGACGAAGCACCACTTCTCCTGGCAGGGGATTAAGCACCCTCACTTTACAAGTTGGTGATCTATTGACATCCACTAAGGTGGTGGCCATCACCAGACTATACCGGTCTCGGAACCCATCAGTTGCCTCCACTATGAAGCTGGAGTCGTCAAAGTCGTCCCCCTCAACCCGTTCAATATATACATCGACCAGCGCCTCTGCCATCCCCGGGACAGGTGTGTCCCCCGCTACGGTCACGCGCCGCTTCTTCGCGTGGCCCCCAACTTGAAAACACGGCACGTGGACTCCCCCTATGACAATCTCGTTTCTGCTCAGCATTATGTCAGCAGGGCCGTCCTCTCCACCCTTGAGCACATCGTACCCCAACAATGCATCATCACTGATGTCGGCCACGACCGCCTCCCTAATGATTTCCAAAGGTCCTAGCTTGAAGTTAAAAGTCGCAACCCCCCTGTCGCGGATGCTCTCTCCGCCCGCACCCTTGAGATTTAATGCTCGGCCCAAAGGTGGTCGTGTCTCTTTATTTAGGCGCTCATACACTCTAGTCGACACCACTGTGTGCGAGGCCCCTGTGTCGGCCGTGAACAGGACAGGCGACCCCTCAATGGCTCCGGCTACGTACACCCCCATCGTCAACCCTCTAGCTTTGTCCCCTTTCGGCGTCTTTTCAATAGCCTTCACTTCCGGTCTGTTGAGCGTGGTCACATCCGTGACACACGTTACTGCTGGTTGGACCTCCCCTCGACCGTTAGGTTTGGCCCTTGGTAGTTTAAATGATTCCCTTGAATCCCTCGATTGGTGTTCCCACCATATCCAAAGCGCTCTCCAGAGCGGCTCGTTCGCCGATCAGTGCCTCGCCTGTTAGGACACTCCCGACTGATGTGCCCGATATCCTGACAGTTGTAGCACCTGACGTTACTGCTCTGAGACCGCCGTGGCAAGCCGTCCTGACCAGTCATCTGTTTCGCTGCCGTCAACTCTTCTAGCTTCTTCAGAATCTTTTGAAGCACCCCGTCCTTCCCGTTGTCCCCTTCCTCTTCAGCCTTCTTCTGGGTTCCCGTCGGACCTACAGGGAGCCGGTTTATATTATGCTCTGTCTCTCCTTCGCTTCCACTCGCCTCCTCAGATGCTCTCCTCACCGCCCTCCGGTCCCTCTTATCGCTTTGCATGCCTCTCGTCTGAATAAAGTTTACAGCATGGAACACCGCCTCATCTATAGTCTCAGGTTCTTTATGGAACTCGATCTCGAACCGCGCCTCCTCGTCTCGCAGCCCATCTAGAAACCTCCGCACCAGGTCTTCATTCCTAATATGCCTGTCCCTGAACCCATGAGCTTTATCGTACAACATTTTTAACTCGGCCGCGTACTCTTCAGCCGTCTCGCCCTGGCGCTGACTGCGCCTGCTAAACTTCGCCGCAAACGAACGACTAGTTTCCACCACCCGGAACCTGTTCGTCAGTTCCCCAACTAATTCCCCATAGTTGTACAGCAGGTGACGCGGAAGCTGCACAAAGACAAATTGCGCTGCTGCCCCTTCCAGCTTCGGTAGCAGATTGTCTAGTTTTTCCTCATCTCGCCATGCGTTTCGTTCCGCGATGGCCTCGAACCTGGCGATCCACATACGCCAGTCCTCTTTGCCGTTGAAAGGCGGTATCTTGACGTGATCATTTCTCCTTGTAGTCTCCTGGCTCCGGCCACCTCTGCCGAAGTGGTCCCCCGTAGCCTCTCTGTATTCCCTGCCCTCCTCATTCTGCGAGTTGAAGTTTAAATTCTCCTCATAAGGGTGATGCGCCGCCAGCTCCCTCTGTTGCCCGCCCAGCTGTTGTGATGCTGAAGCGTACTCTCCACGGCCCCTTGAGCCTCCCTGCTGTGACCGCTGCAGGTACTCAGGTCCCCCAATATGATCTTGGCGCGCTTTCAGCTCCTGCAGTTCTTTCACAACACCACTCATCATCTCCGTAAGAGACGACAACATCTTTGTTGCCACTTCCCCACTTGGCCGCGTGGTTGACCACCCGGGTGACACACCAGAGGCCTCCTCCACGTGCATCGTCTCGTCGTTAGTCACTGAAGGCGATCTGCTCCGGAACGTCACCTCCGTCTCGCTGTCTTCCCGCCTTGGCTCCGCCATGATG
>JAOUNV010000125.1 GCA_029880775.1 Nitrospinota bacterium
AGATTGATACTCTGGAAAACTGTGTGATGGCCCTGGAACATAATCCAGACGACCAAAATGAGCTGAACAATTGCTTCCGCCAAGTCCACACCCTCAAAGGCTCCGCCAACGCCCTGGGGTTTTTGGCTCTAGGTTTTTTGTGCCATATCATGGAGTCGGCGCTGGCTGTTTACAGGGGCAAAGACACTCCCCTCCCCTCCGGCCTGGTGGAGCTGCTATACGAGTTCAATGATTCCCTTCGGCGTATTAAAAACCAGATATCCTCCTCGCTGACCGACTCTGGAGTGGACATTCGATGGCTGGTGGGAAAAATAGAAGCGGCCTCCCTTCCCGCCAGCGATAAGGACACCGCCGCCCAGAAAAACAAAGCCTCCGGGGTCGGCGCTGATTCTGGTCAATCAGATACCGATCACGCCAATCTGGCTGGCCCGGCCGCCTCCATCCTGTCCGTGTCGGAAAGGATAGGCGCCATCAGGGTAGACGTTAGTCGGCTGGACAGCCTGATGAATTCGCTGGTGGAGCTTGCTCTGCTGCGCAACAGAACCCACCAACTGGTCCACAACATTGTGATGGGGGAGAAAACCGAGTCCCTGGTTGAGGGATTCAGCGACCTTGCCACAAACCTGGATTCGGCGACCAGGCGTCTGCAAGCCTCGGTGATGAGGGCCAGAATGCTGCCGGTGGGCAACGTGTTTAATAAATTCGGAAGAGTGGTGCGGGACCTTGGTGTGGCGCTGGGCAAAGAAGCGGACCTGGTGATCCACGGAGCCGAAACCGAACTGGACAAGAGCCTTATCGAAAATATTTCTGATCCCCTGCTACATATAATCCGCAACTGCATTGACCATGGCATAGAGCCTCCCGCCGAAAGGGACAAGCTGGGTAAGCCGAGGCGCGGTGTCATCAGCCTCAATGCCTTCCATGAGGGGAATTCCATCGTGGTGGAAATATTCGACGATGGAAAGGGGATCAATCCCCAGGCTTTGGCGGATAAAGCGGTGGGATCTGGAGCGATCAGCCCGGAAAGGGCTCGCGATATGTCCAAGACCCAAAAGCTCTCCCTGATGTTCATGGCCGGTATCTCTACCGCCAGTTCCGTCACCGATGTCTCCGGCAGGGGGGTGGGCATGGATGTGGTAAAAACCAATATGGAGAGGCTAAACGGCGCCATCGACATAGACTCAGAGCCTGGCGCGGGAACCAGGATAACACTCAAGATCCCCTTGACCCTGGCGATTATACCCACCTTGTTATGCCGGGTGGGCCGGGGCGTATTTGGTATCCCTCTTTTTTCAGTTCAGGAGACGACTCGTCTTAGACCAGCTGACCTTGAGGTTACTGACAAAGAGCCCTCAATAGCGCTGAGGGGGGAAAGAGTGCCAGTGGTTATTTTATCTAGCGCGCTCAACTTTCCGGAGAGCGGGGGAAGGGCTCCTTATGAAATAGACGTGGTAGTAGTCAAGACCGGGCTTCGCAGGATCGGGCTTGCGGTAAGCAAAACCCTAGGGCAGGAAGAGGTGCTTATCAAGACGCTAGACTCCTTCCGGGGGATATTCGACCCGCCCTACCTTTCCGGGGCCACGATTCTGGGTGACGGATCAATCGCTTTCATCCTGGACATTTCCAAGTTGGCGGAGACCGTCAAAACATCCCAAGCCCCGATATCTCCAACCACCGCTGGCCTTGCCCAGGCCGAGCCAGAGGAACTGGCGCTGATTTTCGGCGACGATGAGGCCAGCCGATACGCCGTAGCCGCCAAATGGATCGGCGGAGTCACCTTGATGGACACCACGCAAATAAGCCATCGGGATGGACGGGAGGTGGTGAAGAGCGATTACGGCGAATTGCCGGTAACGAGGATCTCCTCCATCACCGGCGCCCCGGCGCGCCAGCTGAGCAAGCAGCGTTACCTGGTGGTCTTCCGCAACCAGGGCAGGGAGGCTGGGCTGCTGGTAAACGAAGTAAGCGGCCTTCGGAATATAAAGTCGACACTGCTTAGCGCCGCGGCTACGGGAGATGAAAACGCTGAGCCCTTGGTTGTCGACAACCGCCCCACGAAGATCATGGATCCGGCGCTGGTGGTCGAATCAGCGTCTTCCTTCCACTCCGGCTGACAGGCGGGGAAACATCACCCAGGGCGCAAAACGTTTGGCGCCATCTGGTTAGCCACCATCAAAAAGCAGGGGTTATCTGTGAACCTTAGCCAGGCTCAAAAGCTCCGAGCTAATGGTAAGCTCGCTTTTGTTGGCGTTGGAAAGGCCGATCTCGAACCTTAGCCTGCCGCTGTCCAGGTAAAAACCGATAACCCCACCTTTGGCGATAAAATCGGAGGTTTCACCCACACTGAGGACTGGATGGCCAGGGTAGCCATCCAGAAACTTCTCCGCCACTTCAGGCTCGGTATGCGGAATATACAGGACATTGCAGGGCTTGGCTAAGTCACCTTCTTCGATATCCACCACATCTATGGGAAGCTCGCTTATCTTCTTTCCTGCGACGGTCTTCCTGAAAATCATCGAAAATTCCTTGTCACCCCCGACACAGAAAACGAAGACGCCGGAGGATGTGGCGGACCTTGGCCATGAGACGAACTTTGCGAAGTTGTATATGAATCCAGCTTTTATGGCGCTCTCTTGCTGGGACATGCCATCGGCCCAGCCCATGGCCACCGTGGGCAGAAAAGCCATCCCAAAGACACTGCGCGCCACCCACTTTGCCCGCATGGAGAACCTGGCGAATGTCAAAAGCGCCGCAATCACGTTTTGATGCATAACCCACTCCAGCCTTGGCGCCAGATGCGAAACACCGTATCCTTCCCCCCTCCCCGCGAAGGGAGCGCCAATAGCCCTGATGCTTGTAACTTTAGCAGAAAGAAGTTTCAAACCAAATACAATTGCGCAATCACTACGCGCGGCGCTTAGGATTCATTTTAGTCGGGAGATTCATTGTACGGCGGGAATTAGCCCAGCCTGGTACGCCGGACGGATTTAGCGATCTTCCACACAGAACTTGTCGAGCACATGGATCAACTCCTCCACCTGCAGCTTGTCCGCCCACCCATCGGCGCCCACCGACTTGCACTTGTTGATCATCTGGTCGTTGATCAGGGAGGAGAACATTATCACCGGCAGATGGGTCAGCCGCAGTTCTTCTTTTATCTTGCGGCACAGGGTCAGCCCATCCATTCGCGGCATTTCGATATCAGTGAGAACCGCCGTCACGTATTCGCCTATTCCCACTCCCCTGGCCCTGGCTTTCTCCGCCATCTTCTGGATTTCGTGATATGTATCCTCGCCATTGTCGAACACTGTCATATTGTTATAGCCTGCTTGCTCCGTAACTTTTTTCACGGACTGACGCACGATGGGCGAGTCCTCCGCGAAAATCAAATGCGTCTCCTCTCGTTCATGGTGGCGTTTGGCGATGTCCAGATTGTGATCCTCCACCACTTCCTCGCTGTAGACAAGCTTAGTCTCCGGATAAATATCCACCATAATATGCTCCAGATCCACCATCAGGACGTTCTGGTCATCCAAAGTGATTGAGGAGGTAATTCCCGGCTTGAAGTAGCTTAAGAAAGGTGACAGGGGGATGATCTGGTCCCATGAGCAGCGGTGTATCTGGCGGACGCCATCCACCAGGAATCCGTTCACCATCTTGTTAAACTCACAAACCAACACCACTTGCCGCAGATCAGTGGCGGCGTAATTTGGCAGGGACATGTGCTTTTTCAGGTCCACCAGCGGCAAGGTGTTCTCCCGCAGAAGAAGCATGCCGATCACCGAATGGTATGCCTCCGGGACGGCGGTGACGGAGGAGCGGTCGAAGGAGACTATCTCGCGAACCTTCGACACATTGATACCGAAGCTTTGCCTGCCCAGCAAAAACTCGATGATCTCCACCTCGTTGGTGCCACTCTCGGTGAGGATCTGCTGGCGCTTGTTCTCGTCTGTCTTGAATATTTCCATAATTTAACTCTTTC
Organism: Nitrospinota bacterium; assembly: GCA_029880775.1. Classification (GTDB taxonomy): domain Bacteria; phylum Nitrospinota_A; class UBA7883; order UBA7883; family UBA7883; genus JAOUMU01. The sequence continues at coordinate 3,983 of JAOUNV010000125.1, forward strand.
CATCTTACTTCAACTTTACACGCCGTGACAACGAAAAGACGATAACGCGCGGCCCGAATATGCCTCATTTCATGTCAGATATGCCGACGGAAAAACCGTCTGCCTGACCTAAAAGGCGAATCCAACATTAAATCCAAGGGATGGAAAAAAACCTTTTCGTATCCGTATAAGGTTTATCTTTTCTCTTCCTTTAAACCCCTCCTCACTCCAGTAAGACATTCCAACTCCAAAATACATGTAGAATTTACCAAGAAGAAGTGAATAGCCCACCATCATGTTTGGTGTAATGGGGAATGACTCACTTTCATATTTATTACTTTCAGTTTTTTTCTCTCCGACTTCGGTATCCAGGTTAAGGGCGAAGTGCCATCCTGTTGGCGCATGATTTGCCAAATAATATCGAAGGCCAATTCCACCTCCCACGTATTTGTATGTGCTGCCAGACAAGGACCATGACCAATAGTGTCCACGTAAAGTAAATGACAGATTGTCGTTTATGACATGTTGATACTCAAGGCTGACCATCCCAATCAAAAGGGCCATGGAATTGATCGCAATCGTATTAGATGAAAGCTCCACTCCGTTTTCATCTTCCTCATAATTTTGTATGGATTCGCCATTATTTGTGACTGGAGTTTCAATCGACAACGCGTTTCCGCCAGCCTCAAAAGTTATGTCGGCTACCTGCCCCACACATGGTGCGCCAGTCAAAACAAATAGCGATAAGGCAGCAGCCATAGAAAACCCTATTCCAAATCTCACCCTTTCTCCGCTATTGCTGCTTGCCATTACTTTGCCATCCATTGCTCATCTCCTCTTCAGTAGGCGGTTTTATATTTTTTTTAACCCCTGCAGAAGTATACAGAACAATCTTATGGCGCACATAATAATATTTAACGGGAGCAACCAACGGATGGGAGTCAAGCCTTTATGGCCAAACTTACCTATTTGACAGGCTGTAATAACAAATTCTAAAAGGCGAATCCAATATTAAATCCAAGGGATGGATACAGCCCACTGTATGGGAATCGGGAGCCTAGAACCACCACTTCCCCCATCAGGTATGAGACTCCTATTCCCGCGTCAATGTGGAACCGGCCCAACAGCCACGAGTATCCAAACATAACGTTCGGGATCAGGTTGAAAGCCACAGCCGTGTCCATCAGGTCGAGAGCGTTAGTATATGTAACCTCCAAAATCCCGGCGTCCAGGTTCAGCGCCATATAGCCGCCCCTGGGCGCACGCCCGCCCCAATACTTGCGCATTCCCACGCCCGCCCCGATAAATTGGAATCGCCATTCCTCGATATCCATCTTCCAAAAGGATCCTCTCACGGAAAGAGACAGATCATTTCTGATGGTGTGTTGATACTCCAGGCTGGCCATGCCTATCACAAGGCCGAAGGGATTTATGTCGAGGGTGCTGTAATGTTCATCTTGTTTGGCCGGAGGCTCTACAATTGGAGGCTCCACAGCCGCAGGTTCCATAGCCGACGAAGAGGCGCCGGACTCCTGGCCAATGGCGGGGCCAGCGAGCGTGATGGTGAGAAGCAGAGCGCAGACGGCATCCGCAACCCGCACTCGCCACCAGCTTCGGTTACCCATCAGAATCCACCGATAATTCGACCCAGTGAACAATCCCTATTCATCGGGACACCCCCCGGCTCAACGCCTGAAGGTCAGCGCATGCAAGCTAAAATGGGACTCCCACAGACAAGGTCCAGTAAAAAACAGGCCCTTTCATCGGGAAGGTGTCGTCCCCCTCCCAGCGTGGCTTAATTCCCCCGGCGAAATATTGCATGCCGAGGCCTATTTCCACGAAAACGTAGTCGATAAACCATGTATATCCCACACTACCGGTAGGGATAACATAGATGGATGTCTGCAGGTCTGGGGGTACATCAAACATCACATACGTGCCAGCGTTGACTTGGGCCAGATCCACACTCAGCCCCATGAACCCCCCCAATGGGGCATTCCCCTGGGTATGAAACTTCACCCCCACTCCGATTCCGGCCGCTTCTATCGCCCATCCGTTCATTTGCTCTATATTCCAGTACATTCCACGGACCGTCCAGGAATAGGTATCGGAGGAAACGCGCTGATACTCGAAGTTCAGCCTTTGCTGGAACGCGGCGCCAAGGTCGAGATAAAAAACGTTGCGATCATTCTGGCTTTGGGCCATGGCGGCGCCCGGGGCGAAGACACCCGGAGCCATGAGCGTGGCGAATAACACCAGGCCGAAGATCCAGGATCGCCCAGCCACGAGGCTAAACCTCAAAAAAAACCCGCCCACGCATATGCTGCGGGCGGATTTGTCCAAAGAGAGCTTTACCGTCATGTTCATCTGTCCATTTTGTTATAGCAGAGGGTTCTCGCTCATAGCCTTGATCCTGGCAAAACGACGATCCACTTCCTCCTGGAACTG
>JAOUNV010000126.1 GCA_029880775.1 Nitrospinota bacterium
GCCGATGTCGTGGGCGGATATCTTTTTCGGGATGTTTTTGCGGAAGTCCGTTCCGGTGTAGCGGTATAGCGAGCCTGGAAGGCCGGGGCCGTGGACCGCGTCCACCACCACCAGATGGCGCGCCTGCTCCACCAGCGGCAACAGCCCCTTCATGGCGGTGGTTCCTCCATCCACCAGCCAGACGTTAGGCGGGAACTTTAAGGTATCCATCATTCTCTCCACCACGCGCACCCCTACCCCCTCGTCGGAGAGCAGAGTGTTTCCCATGCCGATGACGATGATGTCCGGAGACGTATTCATGCTGACATCATACAACGGCAGGCCGGATAGAGAAAGCCAATGGGAGGTCATGAAGGTGGGGAATGGAAACCGGGTGTAAGCGCTGCCTCGCGTGATGCTTTAAGGTGAAAAGCATATCCTGTTGTATATAGGTTGATTGCTGGCGAATATCTTAATTAGGTCTAAGTTTAGCTAAATAAATAAAAACTTGAATTATTTATTGTCAATTAATATATAAATGATGTACAATTACCGCTAAGTAACTGGATCTGTGCAAAGCCGTTCAGTTTACACTTTTGGGATGACCAGATAGCTTAAACACTATACATGCAGAGAGTGCCATGAACAGATTGATCTCAGCCCTAACTACAATATTATTTGTTATAGCGCCCATGGTTCTGGTTCTGGACGGGTGTGGTAAATTCATAGACCGCAGGCCCTCCATAAACGTGGACCGTACCGGTGGGGGTGGAAGTGGTGGAAGTAGCGGAAGTGGGGGAACCCAACCATCCACAGAATGCGGACCGGTTCAGCAGATGGGAACATACCGGGCCGTGTGGGTGTACACCGATTGCCCCAAGCAGGACTGGCTGCATATCTACCCCGGGACAGAGAGCGACAAAGGGGTGCTGTTGGGCGACAGGAACGTGAGCAAGGCTATGCTTTCCGTGCGATATACCCAGATGGACAACGCTACCATAAGCGACAAGGAGAACTTCGGCATATTCTTTAAGGCCAAGGGTCATGGCGGCGGAGAGGTGAACTGGCAGTGGATGTCTTACAAGAAGACTCACGAGGATATCGAGTCCCGGCTGATCATCCAAAGGTTCGATGGCACGTGCCCAGGCTTCTGCGAGCATGCCGATATCACGGGCGCCTTACAGTTCCGCAGCTTCACGGAAATCTTCCAGTGGGATTGTGAGTGGGACACTACTGTTAACCACGTCTCCTGTGTGATAACAAAGATCGGAGATCCCACTGTCAAAATAGTCACGAAGCTGGAGCCTATGGGCCCATACAATACTCTGGATTACCTGGGGTTGGGTCAGGATGCTTTTGACGGGCCATATGAAAGCTACCGTGGTGTGATTTCCGATGTCAAGATGACAATTTTCGAATAGCAAGATCCTCTCTCATTGATTGATGTTCCGTGGGAGCGGGGGGCGCGGTCCCTCGCTCCTCGGGCATATTCCCGGGGTCGCCACTGGCGAAGATTCAGCTCCGGCAAGGGTCGCGAACGCCAATGATTATGTTGACAATGGATCATTATGTGATCTAATATGTCACCCTACACATATTTTTCAGTATTCATCGCGTTTGCCCAGTAAATATATTAGGCGTGGTGGATCGATTTAAAGATTAATTAAATAGGTGAAGTCATGAAAAAGCTCGGTCCTTACCCCATCTCCATTTATGGGACATTTGTCCTGTCCCTTTTCGCCTCGTTAATAGTCGCTTGCGGGGATTCGGGGAGCACCGACAATACTCCTCCGGCCGACACCAACCTGTGTGGTCCGGTTCACGAGATGGTCGGCTTCGCCCTTGGCTGGGAATATGTGGAATGCCCTCAGACTGACACTATGTGGGTGGATAAGCAAAAGACCGACTCCGCAGGCGCCTTTTTGGGAGACCGGGAAGTTAGCTGGGGAATGCTCTCTGTGAAGTATCACGGGTTGCACAACGGAAACTTCCTCGAAGGCGAGAATTTCGGCGTAATGTTCAAAGCCCTCGGGTATGAATTCTGGAACGGTTTCAAGAAGAAGAATGAGTTTGGAGAGGCTAATTGGCAAATCTGGGCTCACAACAACGGCGTGGATGAGCTCTATTCCAAGCTGATAATCCAGCGTTTCGATGGCCAGTGCAGGCTCTTTTGCGAGCAGGCCGATTATAGCCAGGAAATGCAGTTTCTGGACGCGCAGGAGGAAGTGCTGATAGACTGCGCCTGGAACTTCAACGAGCTGGAAGACGGCAAAGTGTGGTGCGCCATCAAAAAGCTTACCACCGGCCAGGTGTATAACTTCTGGAACATAATGAAGGGGCGGTATACAACCCTGGATTATGCCGGTGTGGGGAGAAAGGCCTTTGATGGGCCGTATGCTGGTTTCCCTGGCCAGGTGTCTGACTTTAAATTCACTATATTCCAGCCGTAGCGTAGCTGACAGTTCATTCAGGCCCGTATCCTCCACGGATGCGGGCCTTTTTTTTCAAATGTGTGGAATCGAATATTTTCCGCCCCCGCCTCTTGGTATCAAAAAAATGATCACGATATGATATAGTATTATTTTCTTAACGTGACCGAGGGTAACCTGACATCTATCGAACAGGAATTGAACAAGTCTCCCGCTAAAACAGAAAGAACTCCAGGTGATGCTGCTGAATAACCGTTGGAAAATGACAGGGATCCAGGTGTCGGCAAAAACGATCTTAAAAGCATTTCTCTTCATGGCTGCCGCTTTCCTGATCGCATCTTGCGCAGGCTCGGATAGCACAGAGGAAATTCCATCTGATAATCTGGGGGAATGTGGCCCTGTCCAGCAGATGGCGGGCTTTACAGTGGATTGGGAATACATTGAATGCCCAAGGACCGCCACCATGTGGGTGGACCAGGATAAGGCCGACTCCGACGGAGCTGCGCTGGGAGACCGGGAGGTCAGCTGGGGGATGTTTTCGGTAAAGTACCATGGGTTGTATAACAAGTATTTTATACCAGGCTACAATTTCGCGGTAATGTTCAAGGCCTGGGGATACAGATCCTGGGACGATGTTCAAAAAAAAGATGTCCAAAAAGAAGTCAACTGGCATATATGGTCCACCAGAAACGAAAAAAATGATCTGAATACCAGGATGATTATCCAGCGTTTTGACGGGCAGTGCGCGGGACGCTGCGAGCAGGCGTACTCCACCAACGAAATACAATTTAAAAACGACCAGGAGCCGGTGCAGTTAAATTGCGCCTGGAGCCTGGCCGAGGTGGAGACAGACGGAAAGGTGTGGTGTACATTTACGAACCTGAGTACTGGACGGGTTTACGAATTATGGGGCCCCATGAACGGGCCATACTTTTCGCTCGACTACGCTGGTGTGGGCATGAAAGCGTTCGATGGAGATTATCCTGGCTACCCTGGGGAAGTCTCCGATTTCAGGTTCACCCTTTTTAAGTAAAGCTAAGCGCATGCTGGCGAGCTTTCCACCCAGGGCGTCATTACAGGGGACGACTGGAGGAAAATGGGTCGCCATGCGCAATGTAACATGATATAAGGCACAGACAATCCATTGTCGTTCCATGGAAATGCCGCCGTGTGGAAAGGTGAATGACGAATCGATGCGCATGGTGGTTTCAGACGCAATATGAACCTGATGTCGATTAACCACAAATATCATGGGCAAGGCGATGGATGATATATATAAACCGGCTGATGAAACAGGAACATTCCCCAATGAATAAGAAAATAGTATATATGTCGGCAAGGGCGCTATTGACTGTGCTGTTTATAACTGGCTCCTCTTTGATGGTGTCCTGCTCCGGCTCTGAGGGGGGAGGGGAGCCTTCATCAGGGGGTGGCAATTGCGGCCCGGCTCATACGATGGAGACTTTTTTCCTCGACTGGGAATATATAGAATGCCCCAAGACCGACACCATAATAGTTGACCAGCAAAAGGTGGGAACCGGTGGCGCCGCCTTGGGCGACCGGGAAGTGAGCTGGGGCATGCTTTCTGTCACATACCATGGGCTGTTGAACGCGAATATTCCATCGAACGCCGCCTACGGAGTTTTCTTTAAGGCCCACGGGCTGGGTATGAACGAAGCAAACTGGCACTTCATCGCTCATAATGTGGAGGATAACATCATATCCACCCGGCTAATCCTCCAGCGTTTCGACGGTGTCTGCCAGCCATTTTGCGAAGAGATGTTTTCCACCTATGACCTGCAGTTCGAGGACGAAAACGAAGCTGTACAGTTCGATTGCGCCTGGAGCGTCAGCGAAATAATTCCTGATGGAAAAATATGGTGCACGGTCACCAAAATGAATTCGAATCAGACACATGAATACTGGACCGTGATGAAGGGCCTCTTCGTCTCGCTCGATTACGCCGGAGTCGGAAAAAAGTCTTTTCAAGGCGTGTATCCTGGATTCCCTGCCCAGGTTTCCGATTTCAAGTTCACCATTTTTCAGTAAGCGCTCCCTGGGCGCCAAGGTCAGTTCTCCCGTTTGATAGTGGCCACCGATGAGGGGAAGGAACCAGGCTCCATGACCTGTTGCGCCCTTCAATAAAATGGCCTTTTTGCGCTTGCTATGCTATAAGTATCGAAATGGCTGGTGTTACTGGTAAATCATCCCAGGCTGATTTTAGAGGCGGAATATGAAAAGAAATATGGGGGTTGCAAAACTATCCTCATCTCTGCCCCTGGCTTTGGTTGTAGCCATGCTAGCCTCCTGCTCCGGCGGGGCCGACAGCCAGGACGCGAACCCGCCGCCAACCGTCAACTCCACGCCTTGCGGCCCGATCCAGGAATTGGCGCGCCACAAGGCGGCATGGACTTTCTATAAGTGCGAAGCGGCAGCCAACTACTATATAACACCCGATTCAGTGGATCCCTCCACGGGCCAGGCATTGGGCGAGCGGAGCATGGACCGCGCCAAACTCTCGTTTCGCTATACGGAACTGCACAATGACAAGATCAGCGAAAGGGAAAATTTCGGCGCCTTTTTCAAGGCCAAGGGGGAGGCGGGGCTGGAGGTCAACTGGCAATGGATGTCCTACAGCATTGGCAACGAGATGATCCAGTCCAGATTGATCGTCCAGCGTTTCGACGGCACGTGCGCCCCCAGGGCTTTTTGCGAGCAGGCTTTTATTACCAATGATGTCCAGTTTAAAGACACAAGCGAAGTGTGGCAGTGGGACTGCCAATGGAGCATCACCGATACGTACGTAATTTGCGATATCAGCAAGCCCTTGGACCCTGCATCCCCCACAGTCAGAGTGTGGAACCAGATGTTGGGGCATTACTACTCCCTGGAGTACATTGGGGTGGGCCAGAACGCATACCAGGGGGCCTATCCCGGCTACAACGGCCTCGTTTCGGATCTGAAGCTGACTGTTTTTGAATAACCGGGATCCACATAGGCCTGCCGCTCATTCGAAAAAGAACCTGAGGGGCTCTGATCTCCCCTTCGTTGCTCATTAGCCCAAAGCGCGTTAAAAAAACGAAAAGCCCGGTGCGGATATATTGAACCTGGCTAAACAGAGGCGGATGGGGCTTTTGGCATAACTACACGAGAAATTTACCTGATCTTAAGATACAATATCCCTTCGCGATATCTTGCAATGTCGTGTCGTGGCGCCCGTAGCTCAGCTGGATAGAGCATCGGACTTCTAATCCGGAGGTCGCAGGTTCGAACCCTGCCGGGCGTACCAATTTATCAATAAGATAGGGAGCTACTAGGGCGCTCACCTTTCTACGTGGCTTAGCCATGGCCTAACCGCCGGTAATTCTTCATACAATTCTATGGGACTTGGTAAAGCAAAATCTGGTTCTTGCGGTTCCCTCAATGCTGGGATATACAGGCTTCAACCAGGATAAATCTCGCCATCGACAAACATAAAAACCCAGTTCCAGGACTAATCCAGCCACTCTGGCCACCAATTCCGTCCTCTCGTCTCGCATTAATTGAATAGGCTTTTTTGGTAGGATTACAACAATAAAATAAGAAGTGCCAGACAATCGTTACACAAATGATTAAGCAAGGTATGCCCTCTTGCACGGGATAAATCGGAATAATGAATGAGGTTCAGGTGGTCGGAGGTTCCAATCCTCTCGCCCCGACTAATATTTCAATGGGTTGCAAGTTTAGAAATTCCCCTTTGGGATCAACTTACCATAAACTTACCACCAAACTTGATTTCACCCGCCTGCCTGGCGGTTCAACTGAACTTCCCCCGAATTGACGGACAGAATGTTTAGTTAGTAATCTGTTTTAGGGAGGTAAGAAATGAGCAAGAAACGGCGTAAATTCGGCGAAGAGTTCAAGGTCGAGGCGGTGAAGCTGGTGACCGAGCAAGGGCTGTCGATAACAGAAGCTGCGCGAGACCTGGGCGTCAGCCCGGCGATTGGCAGGTGGAAG
>JAOUNV010000127.1 GCA_029880775.1 Nitrospinota bacterium
GGGGGAGTGGGGATCGCCGCGCCGCAGGTGGGCCGCGCCATCCGCGTGGCTGTAGTGGACGTATCATCCCGCCCCGACACAAAAAACAATGGCCGGGTGATCCTCATCAATCCGGAAATCACAAAGTGGGACGGGTTCGCCGTGGGACGGGAAGGGTGCATGTCTGTCCCCGACTACACCGGCAACGTCATCCGGGCGGAGCGGATCGCCCTGGAGTGCCTGGACGAGACGGGCGCCCGCCGGACTTATGAGATGGAAGGGTTCGAGGCGCGGGCGGCGCAACATGAGATCGACCATCTGGATGGGCTATTGTTCCTGGACCGGCTGGTGAGCCGCAGCGGGGACCTGTTCAGAAGAAAGGCGTATAAGAAGAAGGGGGAGTGAGGGGGGCGGGTAGGCGCAGGCCCTTGTTGCAGTGTGGTGTGTTATCACCCCGGATAATTTTGCCTGTCGGACAGGGGTGTGTATTGAAATTGTCTTGTGGGGTCAATAGATGAATAAGCCTTTTGAAAAACCACTTGGCGCGCTTAGTAATTTATCCACTAGTAGCCTCCCAATTTAATGGCCGCCATTTCCCCTTGCGTAGTAAGTGGAAATTCATGGATCCTCACACAGGTCAATGATCCTTCAGTACGATAATGATTTACATAATCCTTGGAAGTTGCTAGATTGAGGGTAGAGATATCGAAAAATTGCGCTACCGTGCGTCGCAAATCAAAGTACGCGAGAGCGTCACGCACGGTGGCGCTAATAATATATGCATACAGGGAAATTTGCGATACTGCTAGACGGGGCCTTCGTGTCAAGGAGGCTGAATATCCAGCTGTCTAGATTCCCCAAGGCAGGGGATGTCGTTGATTACTGTGAGAAAATCAAGTCCTCCCCCCGTTTAAAAGGGCTTTCACTTTTACGCATATACTTCTACGATGCGCCTCCGGCGACCGAGGAAATTATCAATCCAGTTGACGACTCCCGCTTGTCGCTCGCCGGTACCGATATTTCCAGGAAAAACGATTCTTTGATTAAGAGCCTTCAATTGAAAGACGATTTTGCCTTGCGATTGGGTGAGGCAAGCTTGAACCACGATTTGCGCGGCTTCAAAGAAATAAAGAAAAGGCCTTGGATGCTGAAGGGTAACTCTTTATCAGAGATAATAAAGCAGAAACGTCCTATCCTGGCCTCGGACCTAAAACCACATATCACGCAAAAAGGGGTTGATCTTCGAATCGGCCTTGATATTGCCAGGCTGTCACTGCTTCATCTTGTCGAAATCATTGTGGTAGTGACTGGCGATAGCGATATGGTTCCTGCTTTAAAATTTGCCAGGAGGGAAGGGATACGAGTTTACCTTGATTACATGGATGGGGCGGTGAAAAACGAGTTGAAGGTTCATGCCGATGTTGTATTAGACGTGTTCCAGGCCAAACAACTATGAGTTATTTATCCAAGGCTACCATCTTTCCTAAATAGCCCCATCCCTCTACCCCCCTCGCCCTTCCATAAACGGGCCTGTGACATATTCCCTTAAGCTGGGGATCAGCATCCGGTCGATCAGGTCCAGAAAATGCGGCTCCACCTGGTTGTTGGTGGAGAGGTCCGCGAACTTGCGGATCCCCATGTCGTGCTCCCCCAGGTAGTAGGGCATCACCTCCGTCTCCCCGTCGGCGAAAGCTTCGTACAGGCTATACGCCTTCAGATACGCGATCGACAGCTCTATATACAAGGGACGCACGCCGCGAAGGTATCGGCTGAAGGGCTCGGAGACGATCCGTTTCTCCGGGGTGTCGCCCAGTCCATGCTCCATCAGTTGCCGACGGAAATACATCGCCGCGTCCACCCTCTCCGGCAGAAACTCGGCGCGGAGGGCCCTCTCGTATCCCTCCGCCACCACCACCAGGGCGTGGTCCCGCTGGGCCAGCCTATGGGCGATATCCGCCAGCACGGGGCCGGTGAACTTGAACCCCGGCAGCACGATCAGGTGAGCGCGGGCGGATGCGCCGCTCATCAGGGCGTGTTTGCCGGAGGAGCGCCCCATCATCTCCAGGATGTATATTCGCTTATGGGTGTATGCGTCGTCAAATAATCCGCGGGCGATCTTGGCCCCCTCCTCGGCCCCGGTGAGGTAACCCACGGCGATATCCCCCTGGATGTCGTTGTCCACCGATATATTGATAAATCCGGCCTTGATCTCCGGCGCCTGCGCGGCCAACGCCCGGATGCCCGCCATGGTGCCGTTGCCCCCCACCCCCACCAGGTGGGTGAACCCGTTTTCCATCATGAACTGGGCCGCCGCTTTCTGCTTCTCCGGCTGGATGAATTCCGGGTAGCGCTCGGAGCGGAACTCGGAGCCGGGGTGGTCTATGGCGCGATACATGGCATGGATGGGGTACTGTTGCTCGGAGGCCAGTTTCCACGCCTGTCGGCGGCTCATCAGCAGGCGGACCAGGCGGGTATGGTCGCGTTGATCGCCGGTGAGGGAGCGGAATCCCTCGAAGGCGGCCCACACTTCATAGCCGCGTTTATCCCCCTCCTCGGTCAGCGATGTGGCCACGGCGGAGTAGCCGGGAGCGTTGCCCCCATCGAACACTATCAAGATTTTCATCGACCGTATGTGCCCATGTATTCCAACGGATATTCGGCTATCACCCGGCCTTCCATGGCGCTGTCCACCTGGGCGCGGGTGGCGCCTGCGAGGAGCCCCAGGGTATCCACGGACAAAGCGTACAGCCGGAAAAAATATCTATGGGGCGCGCCAGCGGGAGGACAGGGGCCGCTATAGATGGATCTTCCAAAGTCATTGGCTCCTGTTTTCACATTACTGGGTGGAGCGTATTTTTCTGGAAGCGTGGTTGTGTTGGGGGGCAGATCATAAAGAATCCAGTGATTCCAGGTCCCCATCGGCGCGTCCGGATCGTCAACTATCAGGACCAGGCTTTGGGCGGCGTCGCTGATGAATTTCATCTCGATGGCGGGTGAACTGTCCTCCCCGTCGCAGGTGTGCCGCTGAGGAATCGCCCCGCCGTTGGGGAAACCTTCCACTATAAGTGTGGGATTGGTATTCAGATCAGGCACGTCATCCGGGTTTGAGGATGTGCCGCACCCAAGCGCGATAATGGAAAAGAGAGCGGGCGACAGGCATAACAGCTTTGATATTTGGTTCATAACCACCTCCAGTCAAGATATTTCGGTGATTATTATACACCACTGGTCAGGTTGGCGCCGTCTAGCATGGCTGAACGCGCATGGAGCCTGGCTGCCGTGAGGGTAACCTTCACAACGATAATGATTTACCAAATTTCCGCCAGGAATGTTAAAATGAGCGGTTTTAGATTATAAAAGTCATGGATATACGAAACTTCTCCATCATAGCCCACATCGACCATGGGAAATCGACCCTGGCCGACAGGCTACTCCAGATCACCGGCGCCGTCAGCGACCGGGAGATGAAACAGCAGACCCTCGACTCCATGGATATCGAGCGGGAACGGGGGATCACCATAAAGGCGCAGACCGCCCGGCTCAGCTACACAGCCAAGGATGGAAAAGAGTATGTGCTCAATCTTATAGACACCCCCGGCCATGTGGATTTCACTTACGAGGTCTCCCGGTCGTTGGCCGCATGTGAGGGAGCGATATTGGTGGTGGACGCCACCCAGGGGATCGAGGCGCAGACCTTGGCCAACGTGAACCTGGCGCTGGAAAATGATCTGATAATGATTCCGGTGATTAACAAGGTGGACCTTCCCGCCGCCGATGTGGAAGCTGTCACCAAGCAGATCGAAGAGGTCATAGGGCTGCCTAGCGAGGAGATTATAGCCGTCTCCGCTAAGAGCGGACTGAACATGGAAGCGGTGCTGGAAGCCATTGTGGAGCGGATCCCGCCGCCCAAGAGAGAGCTTGACACCCCACCAAAGGCGCTGCTGCTCGATTCCTGGTACGACACATATCAAGGAGTGGTGATTCTGACCCGGATGATTGAGGGAGAACTGAAGCCAAAAAATGTCATCAAGTTTTTGGCCACCGGCGCCCAGTACGAGATCGACAAAACCGGGGTTTTTACTCCAAAAGCGATCCCTGTAAAAAGCCTCCAGGCCGGCGAAGTGGGCTATATCACCGCCGCCATCAGGACAGTGGCCGACGCCAAGGTGGGGGATACCATCACCCTGGCCAAGGGTGGCGCCAAAGAGCCGTTGCCCGGCTTTGACGAGGCCAAGCCTATGGTTTTCTCCGGCATGTACCCGGTGGATAGCGACGACTATGAAAGACTACGCGACGCGCTGGCCAAACTGCGGCTCAACGATTCATCCTTCGATTATCAGCCGGAGACATCCATGGCGCTGGGGTTCGGGTTTCGTTGCGGCTTTTTAGGGTTGCTGCACATGGGTATCATTCGCGAGCGGCTGGAGCGGGAGTTTAACCTGGAGCTTATCTCCACGGCGCCTTCCGTGGCGTATCGGGTCACCATGAACAGCGGCGAGACGCTGGTGGTGGACAACCCCTCCAAGCTACCGGAGTCGAACCTTCGAAGCATGATTGAGGAGCCGTTCATGGAGCTGACCATTATTTGCCCCGACGAGTTCATCGGCGCGGTGATGGCGCTACTGCGGGACAGACGCGGGGAGCAGACCAGCATGGAGTTCATCTCGCCCAAGCGGGTGAAGTTCGTCTTCCTGACACCGCTAAACGAGGTGGTGATGGACTTTTTCGACAAACTCAAAAGCATGACCCGGGGCTACGCCAGCATGGATTACGAGCATCACGGCTATCGGCCGGCAAACCTGGTGAAGCTGGACTTGCTTGTAAACGGCGAGCCGCTGGACACCCTCTCGTGTATCGTGCATAAGGACAAGGCCCATCAGTTCGGCAGGGAGCTGACAGAGAAGATGCGGAAGCTGATCCCCCGGCAGATGTTCGACGTGGCGGTGCAGGCGGCCATCGGCGGCAAGATAGTCAGCCGGGCGGACGTGAAGGCGATGCGTAAGAACGTGTTGGCAAAGTGCTATGGCGGCGACATCACCCGAAAGCGCAAGCTCCTGGAGAAGCAAAAGGAAGGTAAGAAACGGATGAAAAACGTGGGAAGGGTGGAAATCCCCCAGGAAGCGTTTTTAGCCATGCTAAAATCCGATAGCGTGTAGAAATCAGAAAAATGGGAAATACAAATGTAAAGGCCGCCGTGGCGGCAAAGGGAGCTGAGGAGGAAGGGCGCTCGGCGTCTGGGGTTGCGGAGCTGGTTAAGGCGGCTGCCATCGCCCTGGCGTTGGCGTTGTTCATCCGCACATTCATGTTCCAGCCTTTCAAGATCCCCTCAGGGTCTATGCTACAGACCCTTATGGTGGGGGATCATCTGCTGGTGAACAAGATGGTGTATCTTTTTTCGCCGCCGGAGCGTGGGGATATCATCGTGTTCCGCCCCCCGCATGAACCCGACAAGGATTTCGTGAAAAGGGTGATCGGTCTGCCAGGGGAAACCATATCGATGAGAAACGACACCGTGTATGTAAATGGCAAAGCCCTCAACGAGCCATACGCGAGTTACGAAAGGCTGTATGGCCGCGGGAGCCTGCCAGGATTCGAGGCGAAAAAGGTGCCGGAGGGGCATCTGTTCATGATGGGGGACAACCGTAACAACAGTCAGGACTCCAGGGTATGGGGTTTTCTCGATATCGACTCCGTTCACGGCAAGGCGTTTATCATCCACTGGTCCTGGAACGGCGGCGGTTTTGACGTGCGTTTTAACCGGGTGGGGAAGCTGCTTTAATTGAGGCAAGTGTCTATGGTATTGGGGATATGAGGTACAATTAGCGCTATGGGAATAACTGCTATTAACAAAAATAAAGCCTTATTCAGCCTCGTCACTATCCTGCTAGTGATCGCCATGATTGAGGGAGCGTCATATATTACGTATTACTACCTATATAAAACTCCTTTTTCATTCACAGAGCTTGACCGTCTGAGAAACGGTGTCCTTCACCCTGCAAGTCAAGGCGCCGGTCCCGCGCAAGGTCCTGCCGCCGGGGCCGGCCCAGAGAAGCATTATAAGCTTCTTCATCCATATTTTGGCTTTATTGTAAACCCGCTATCTAGAAAAGATTTCAATAGCAAAAATTACATAAACGAATATGGATTCTTCGGCCCCAATCCTCTCGGTCAGGACAAAAGCCACAATAATTTTAATGTGATTGTAGTTGGGGGTTCGGTGGCTACAATTTGGTTATTTGATGCTAAGGAAACATTAAAGAATGAACTGCAAGCTATTCCGGAGCTTGCGGGACGCGAGATAGAAATTTACAATCTGGGGTCCGGAGCTTTCAAACAACCCCAACAAGTAATGATCTTGGTTGATTTGTTAGCGCGGGGGGTTCGTATGGATGCGCTTGTCAATATTGAT
>JAOUNV010000128.1 GCA_029880775.1 Nitrospinota bacterium
CATCTGGCCGGTTTCCGCTCCGCTCTTACCAGGACGCTGAACAATTACGCCACTAAAAACAATCTTTTGAAAAAAGATACAGCGATCACGGGTGAGGATGTGCGCGAAGGATTGACCATGGTTCTGTCTGTGAAGCTTCCCGAGCCGCAGTTTGAAGGGCAGACAAAAACAAAACTGGGTAACGCCGAAGTTCAGGGGATAGTGGCACAACTGGTGAATGAAAGACTGGGAAGATTCTTAGAAGAGAATCCCAAAGAAGCAAGAACAATAATCTCCAAAGCCACACTGGCCGCCCAGGCGAGGGAAGCGGCCAGACGGGCCAAGGAATTAACCCGGATGAAAAGCAACTTGGAGGGTTCACTGCTACCGGGCAAGCTGGTGGCCTGCCAGGAGAAGGATCCGGCCAAGTGCGAGATATTTATTGTGGAAGGGCAGTCCGCCGGAGGGTCCGCCAAGCAGGGACGCGACAGCGCCATACAGGCTATTCTGCCGCTTAAAGGCAAGATACTGAATGTGGAGAAGGCTAGGTTTGACAGAATGCTCTCCAGCGATGAGATTAGAGCTCTGGTAATGTCGATTGGCACAGGTATAGGAAAAGATGAATTCGATATAGGTAAGCTGCGATACCATAAAGTCATCCTGATGACAGACGCCGATGTCGATGGATCGCACATCAGGGCTCTTTTGCTCACCCTTTTCTTTCGCCATATGGAGGAAGTTATAAGTCATGGATACCTGTATATAGCCCAGCCGCCGCTATACTCTGTGAAAAAGGGAAAGCAGAGCAAGTACATTAAAGACGATAAGGAGCTGGAGGCTTATTTTTTACAAGTAGGGCTGAAGGATAAGTCGATGTCTATCATCGGAGAAAATGGTGAAAAGGAGATACTCGAAGAGGCCGCCTTGAGGAATGTAGTAGCCAAGATGATCGAGTACAACAGCATGATCGCCGCCCTGGATAAACGAGGCTTTCGCGAAGGGCTGGTGGAGCGGATGCTGGAGGAGAACATCATGGATAAGGAATTCTTCCTGGACAAAGAGCGGCTGGAGAATTTTCTGGGGAGTTTTTCCAAGGACGATTATGACATGAGCTTGGTGGAGGATCAGCAGCATGGCGGAATGGCCATCGAATGGTTTAGCAAGGAACATGGCGACAAGAAAAAAATCAATTGGGATATGGTTTTATCACCGGAATACCAGATGGCTCATGCCATAGGAAGATTACTTGAAATGTATGACAGGCCTCCCTTTACCATCACCCATAAGAACGAGACAATTACACTGAATACCCGAAAGGAAGTTATTGACTATGTTTTATCCTCCGCCAAGGAAGGGGTAAACATAAAACGGTTCAAAGGACTGGGCGAGATGGACGCGGAGGAACTGTGGGAGACTACCATGAACCCGGCCAGCAGGACTTTGCAACAGGTGAAAGTGAACGACAGCGTGGAGGCGGACGATATATTCACCGTGCTGATGGGTGAGCAGGTCGATCCACGTCGCGAGTTTATCCAGACTCATGCGCTGGAGGTTAGAAGGTTGGACGTCTGATGACGAGACGACTGTTATCCCTGATACTGCTGGTGGCTCTGACCACTGCGGCCGGAGGCGCGTTCGGTCAGGAGCTGATCCCCCCAGGTACCACTTTTGTGTCACCAGAGACTGATACGCAAATGGAGGTGGCTCAAATACCTCCACCACGAAAGTATATAGTGGTGATAGATCCCGGCCATGGAGGACTGGATCTGGGTGTGCGAAGCTCCAAAAGTATCCTGGAGAAGAGCGTGGCCCTGAAGTTGGCTTCCTACATCCGGTCTATGGCGCGCAAATACCCGAACGTTCGTGTGTTTCTGACCAGGGAAGGAGACCTGGAGCGGACCATGATAAGAAGACTGGAGCTGGCCAACTCGAAGAGGGCAGACCTTTTTTTGAGTATCCACACCGGGGGAGGTTTGGCGCCTCAAACCCGGCCCATGGAGATATTCATAGCCAAAAACAAGAAAAAAACTGGCGGAGGGGAGTGGGGTTGGCTGAACAGACCGCACAGAAAGGCCAACTATCGCCTGGCCAAAGCCTTGTCTAGAAGGCTGGCTCGGGTAGATTCCAAAAGAAAGATCAACATCGTGAAAACTGGCAGGATGATGCTGGAGGGGCTGGCGATGCCAGCGGCGGTGATTGAGCCTCTGGACCTGTCTAATCCTCAAGACGAAATCTCGCTGGAGGGCAATAAACGCATGCGTGGGATCGCATATGCCATTACCCGGGGGATCATGGATTTTCTGGATGTCAAGGAACCGGTGGCTGAAACGGTAGCAGCTGATGAGTGATGACAAGGTGAAAGATTCACTCGAAGATTCCGACGAGTCGGAGACAATAGAATTGGGGCCGGAGGATATGGCGACCACCCCTGGGAAATTTAGATTGGGCAAGCTTAAGGATTCTGATGCTCCTATCAATCCTGCTGTAGATTCCTGGAACATGGACAAAAATCCGGAGACGGAACCCACTGCCAATTACCCGCCTATTCCTAAACCCCTTCCGGTGGAGGAAATAGAGGACGAAGAGGAGCGCTTGCGCCTTCTGCAAAATTTGACCGCCCATTCGCCGGGGACAAGGGATATAGATGACGATTCCAAGTCTGCGATGGAAGAGGCCCGTGACGATCAGCCATTGGACGAAGAAGAGGAAGTAGAGGAATTAGACGAGGCTCCTGATGGTGGGGGTTCCAGATACTTAATACTGATGGGCGCCCTGATCCTGATTGGCGCCATTGTGTGGCTGGTCCCAAACCCAGGATGGCAGTCGGCCCCGCTGGAGAATACTAACGCGGAGATGGTGGGAGGCGGGCAGACACCGGCGCAAACCCTGGAAACAACCACCGTTTCCTTTTATGTGCCCGATCCCAGCCTTTCTGGCCTGGTCACGGCCAGCCATCCCGTAAACCTCCCCCCGGTGCTGGAAAAAAGGATCCAGATTGTATTAACCGAGCTATTTGCCGAAAAAAAAGCGGCGAATGTCATATTCCCCCAGGGGATGGCGGTTCGAGGTGTGTATATACATAAATCCACAGCCATTATTTCACTAAACGGCTCGTTCCGTAAAAATTACCACACAGGAGCCTGGACCGAGCTTTTGGCTGTTTACTCCATCGTCAACACAGTGGTGGGGGCCTTTGACCAGGTGAAAAAAGTATTGCTGCTGATCGACGATGTGGAGGTGGAATTGTTCGTATCCCATATGGACATCAGCGGATTTCTCTATCCGGATAAATCACTGGTGAGGACGGTGAAAAAACCGGTGAGCAAATCCAAACGTAAAGGCGGCGCCCCAAACAGAGGAAAGGCGCCGTCAACTGGCGGAAAGAATGGCTGACGACCGCCCCATTGGTATCTTCGATTCCGGTATAGGCGGTCTGACTGTATTAAAGGAATTACATCTTCGATTTCCCGACGAGGAGCTTGTCTATCTGGGTGACACAGCCCGGGTTCCCTACGGCAGCAAGTCTAAAGAGACAGTTGTTCGTTACACCAGAAACAATATCGATTTTCTGGAAGCCGAAGGCGTGAAGCTTGTGGTGGTGGCCTGCAACACCGCTTCCGCCTATGCTTTGCCGGAGCTGAAAGACCACCAGAGCCCTCCAGTGGTGGGGGTTATCCAGGGGGGGGTGGAGGCTGCGGCTAAACTCACAGGGGGGCGTATCGGTGTCATAGGCACGGAAGCCACTATCATCTCCAATGTATATCAACAAGCCTTAGCCAGGCTCAGCCCCGGCGTTTCGGTGAAGGCTCGGGCATGCCCCATGTTTGTGCCTCTGGTGGAGGAAGGGTGGGTGGATAACGATATAGCAAGAGCGGTGGCCCATCGCTATCTGTCGGATTTGCGTGGGGAGGTGGATACTCTGGTACTTGGCTGCACCCATTACCCGATGCTCAAGGGGACAATAAAGCAGACTCTGGGGGAAGGAACCCGGCTTATCGACTCAGCGGAGGAGACGGCAAATATGGTGGGGCAGAAGCTTGACCGGCTGGGGATGCGCGCATCCTCAAAGGAGAAACCGCCCAAGGTGCGGTTCTATGTCACCGACTCCCCCAAAAGAAGTATGGAAGTGGCTCGCCGGATGTTGGGGCAGATCGACATCCAGGAGGCCGAATACGTGGACATTATTTAATTATGGAAGTGATATGAAAAGAAGTGATGGCAGGGCCGAAGACGAGACGCGCCCTATAACAATAGAGACGGGCGCAGCGCCATACGCGGAGGGCTCTGCCCTGGTGAGCGCGGGAAACACCAGAGTGCTGTGCGCGGCCTCGGTGGAGGAGGGGGTTCCTCCTTTTTTGAAAGGAAAGGGAAAGGGCTGGGTGACGGCGGAATACGCTATGCTGCCCCGTGCCACCCATACACGAGGCGCCAGGGAACGCAGAGGCGCAGGGGGCCGGACCATGGAGATTCAACGTCTGCTGGGGAGGAGCATGCGCGCGGTGGTGGATATGGCAAACCTGGGGGAGCGGACCGTGATCATAGATTGTGATGTGCTGCAGGCAGATGGGGGAACCCGCACTATGGCGGTGACCGGGGCCTTTGTGGCCATGCGTCAAGCGATGGCGGGGATGGTGGAGCAGGGGAAGATAGCGCGGAATCCTGTTATAGATTTTGTGGCTGCTGTGAGCGTGGGGATGGTGGATGGCGCCTGGGTGCTGGACCTGCCCTACGAGGAGGACAGCCGGGCGGATGTGGATATGAACGTGGTGATGACCGGCGGTGGCAAGTTCATCGAGGTGCAGGGTACGGCGGAGAAAACACCCTTTAGCAAGGACGAAATGGATCGAATGCTCGACTTGGCGACCGGGGGAATAAAAAGTATAATTGCGCTGCAGCGTTCCGTGCTGGGCGTATAAAAACGAGTACATTGTATAGGGATAGCAAAGTGGCCATAAGCGAAAGTAGCAGTACACAGACAAGTGAGCAGGCGCCCGGTGGTAGGTACACGCTATTCTGGGTGAGCCTGCTGACCCTGTTCATAGAGATCATGCTGATCCGCCACCTGGCCAGCGAGATAAGAATTTTTGCTCATTTCAAGAATCTTGCCCTGATCGGGGCATTCTTGGGTCTTGGGTATGGCTACCTGTATAGGCCGCGGCTATCCCCTGCGGTGACGGCGGTGTGCATGGCGCTATTGGTTCTGGCCACTCATCCTTATTCGGGCTTCGCGGAGATATCCAACTATCTAAGCTTTGGTGGCTATAATGCGTGGGTCGGGAGCAACAAGAACATGGTGACCATGGCGCAGGGGCTGCTAATGCTTATGGTTATCTTCTTTCTTGTGATAATTGCCATGGTCCCCATGGGGCAGGTTCTGGCTGAGATATTTGACAGATCAAAGAATCGGATACTGGACTACTCAATCAACATAGCGGGTTCGCTGGTTGGGGTGTGGCTATTTTCACTGGCCAGCTTTATGCGATGGGAGCCGGTGACATGGTACCTGTTTTCCACAGTGGGGTTGTTAGTCATTATTTGGCGTAATATGCGGGAAGCGGTGGTGGCTGTTGTGGCGGGGGTGGTGATTGCCGCAGCGCTGCTGAGTCAGGGTAGCCCTGACGTTGAAGTGCGCTGGTCGCCATACCAAAAGATAACTGTGGGCGAGATGGTAGGTTTGTATAACGACAAGGGTCAAGAACGGCATATTAATTACCACTATTTAAACGCCAATAGCGTGATATATATGTACCTGCTGGACCTGAGCGAGAAAACTAAAAGAGCCCATCCTGTTATATTCGATGAAACAGAATTTGAATATTACTATTATGATTTCCCATATAACTTTCCCAGGAGGCTGGACGAAGTCCTGATTCTGGGCTCCGGAGGGGGCAATGACGTGGCTGCTGCGCTACGGGCTGGCGCAAAGCATGTTACTGCAGTAGAGATCGATCCCGTTATCATCGAGTACGGTAAAAAGCTGCATCCGGAAAAGCCATACCAGTCGGAAAAAGTCACCATTATCAATAATGATGGGCGGAACTATCTGCGCAATACCGACAAGAAATTCGACCTTATAATCCTGGGTCTTGTAGACTCCCATACCCTCACCTCCAACTTCTCCAATACAAACCTGGACAGCTTTATGTACACCAGGCAAAGCGTGGGAGATATGAAGGCTCGACTTAGTGAGGGAGGTGTGCTGGCCCTCTCTTTTCAGGTGGCCACAGCCTGGATAGGCGCCAAAATATATCAAATGGTTCATGATCAGTTTGGCATGGAGCCTTTGGTGGCGCACTTCCCGTCAAGGTCGGATACTATTATCCTTGGAACAGGTGGCACATTTTTCATGGCGACAGAGGACAAGTCGTTGTTCGAGGAAAAGCTGCCGGATGATAT
>JAOUNV010000129.1 GCA_029880775.1 Nitrospinota bacterium
CGACTTGATGTTTTTGGCGAGCCCCCGTGCGATCGCCTCGAGTTTCTTTCGGTCTGTCGTCATGCTCATTATCCTCCTTAGCGAAGATTAAGGAATTATGAGCAGTTACACAATTTAATTTACAGGGTCTATGTGCCAGAACGTAAGATCCCTCCACGGGCCACCATTTAACCATCCATGGCATTTGACCAGCGCATGCCGCTATTTTCTTGTAAGGCCAGTTATACCGGCCGCGAGAAGAAGGGCCATCATCCACCCGGCAAGCTGGTGGAAAATGAAATACAACTCTGCGCCTCGTGGTAATTTTGCGCTGACAATTTCATTTGCCTCTTCTTTGGTCAAAATCCTTATGCCCGGAAGCAGCTTGTCCAGCGAATATACGAAAGGCTCAATATATATATCATCTACCCAGAATTCGTGTATATAAAGATTCACATACACACCCTTAGACCTGTTAAACAGGTTCTCCACAGCGTTATTGTATTTACGGTTTGCAGTCGACATAAGCAATAAATCCTTCACATGCTCTGTCATGACGCCCTGGTAAATCAATCTTTTGCTGCTAGCGTCGTAGGATATCTTGTGTTGTAAGGCCAGAGATATTTTGTCCTCTTTGGAAATGACGCTACCGGAAGGTAGGTCTTCCAGTTTTACAGAAGTGACCCCTGGGTTATAGTTTAAGGCGATAAATGCGCCGACCCATATGAACAACAATAGCGTAACTGCTATCCTGTGATTGTAAAATCCGTAACCAATTGAGTATTTTTGAATAATAAAAAATATCCAGTTAACAAACAGGTTCCATCGCTTAACAATATTGCCCCAGAATGGCAAATGCCAGAATTCTTTTTTAAAGTGAATTCTCTTCCTTTCCTTTAGTTTATAGAGAATCCTCGCGGCCATCATATCCCTCCCCGTGGCTTGCATGACGGACGCCAGCTGTGTGTACGGTTGTGCGGAAAAATTTGCTACCGGAGGCGGCTTTGCGCCGCACTTATTCTGGCCTTTGGTATCATGGTAGCTCTCTGATTTTTCCAACCAATCCATAATCCATTGTTCCTCACGCTCGGCGATGGACCTCTCCTCTCCTCCCTTGTGACTACGCACGAGATTGTAAGAAAATCCCGTCAGGTCCAGTTTACCTTGCTCCGGCCATGCGTTTTCGCAATCCTGTAAGGAATGGCATCGAACGTTTTTAAGAATTAGTTTGGAATTTCCCCAATTGTTATGGACTCCATAAGAGTCAGTTGTAGCTTCTTCGTGCCAACTAATCCTTAGCTCCTCGTCTATGACTGTGCCTGTCAAATCAATGACTTCTAGGTTCTTCTCGCTACCTTCCTCTGCTTTGCGCTGTTGAACCTTGACTCCGGCAAACTCAAGCACCTGCCGAATCCGCGCAAATCTAAGATCTACGTAACTGGGAATTACGGTTGAATGTCCATGGTACGCTCGGAATAACAATGCGCCTGCCTGCAGACCATTCATATCCAGCCTATCGCCTGTAAAGGCCGCGCCAAAAGCTTTTAAATATGCTTCAACTTGACCGCAATCAATATCCACATCTTTGAATTCTGCTGACCCTTCAGTATCCGATTTCATCTCCAGATTTCCACCTACTTTTATGCTCACCATGCACAGTTTGCCTTTCACTTTTGCGTCATTAAACGAAAGATGCTCCTCGATTCTCGCGTTAGTGAGATTAAGCTCACTCTGAAAAACCGCTCCCGACATATCCGCTTGCGCTGTTATGTGAGCGTTGGAAAGGTCTACGAGTTTACGTTCTTCAGAGTCAGATTTGCCATCCTCATTATTCGTGAAGTTTTTCATATTTAGATAGCCACCTACTTTTATATTGCTCATGAGAAGTTCGTCTGCAAATATGGATCCCTCCATATCGAGATGACTCTCTATGTGTGCGCTACGAAGGTCCACTTTTCCTTTAAACTTTGCTCCCTCTCTCAGGAAAAATTGACTCCTTACATGCAGGCCCATCGCCTTGATATCGCCTTTGAAATATGAGCCTTCGAATGAAAGGAGACCATCGGTTTCAAGGCCGATAAGGTTCACATCGCAATGAAAATAGGAATCTTCCAGGCGAAGAGTGAAATGAATCCGCCCGTCCGAAAGATCGAACTCGTCGTTGGTATTACAGGAATTTTTCTCGTCTTTGACAATGTAGGCGTTTTTTATGCGGATTCCATTTCTATGGACTTTTTCCTTGCAAAATGGATCAAGGATCAGCTTCTCCAGAAAACTGGTGTGGAGAACTTGGCACTTCAGCTTATCACGCTGCGCTTCAGTGCCATATTTCTTTAATTCTTCTATATTATTTGCGAGGCGACATTTTCCGGGAGCATCACAATATCCTTCACATTTATCATTGGGAGCTTTCCAGAATTCCTCGTCTCCCAGTTTTGCTTCACATCCATCGCATAACTTCTCGCATATATATTTTTCATAGGGCTTGCAGTCGCATGGCTTCGATTTCTCACCATCCCAGCAAAATTTATTTGGGTCAGAGTTTTCTTTGCCCATTAGATTCGTGACAACAGTATTGAACCGCTCCCAAGCACTCTGGGTTTTATTTTCGTTCCCCATCTCTAATTAACCTCATCGCGAATTTTTCGGACCTGCCCCCCCTGAGGCGGTGAACCTCAGCGAGACTGATTATCAATCCAGAACCAGATCCATATACAGCGGGCAATGGTCGGACGCTTTTGGATTATTTTTGCCGACATTCTTAAACCGGGCTTGGGTGGCTCTGGCCGCCCGTGTTGGTAGACCGCGCCTCTCCACACCTGGCAAACCCTTGTTCGATTCAGCCAAGCTTTTTGAAAGAAGAAGATAATCCAGTTGGGAGTAATCGTCTTTTTTGGCGTAATAGTGAGTCCAGCGATCGCTCTTCGGAAGACGGTCTACAACATTGACCAAACCAGGATGGTCGATGAGTGACTTTAATGAAGTATGATCACCGGGGTAATCGTTCATATCGCCGAGCACTATAAAGTTGCCTTCATATCCACCAGGCTTCCACCATTCGTTAATGATATCCTTGACGCGATTCGCCTGTTCCAGACGGCGGTTTTTGGTTTGGCTTCTTCCGCCCATCATAGATTTTAAGTGGTTGATATACAGTGACAAGGTTTTGTTATCAACATTTACATCCACTTCCAGGCAATCTCGGGAGAATAGCCATGCTTTCCCACTTGCATTGCGCTCGTGACGATGGGTGTTGATATGGGAGAATGGAAATCTGCTGAGTACGGCCACATCAATGCGCCGTGGATCGTGGGAGTCTATGACGATACGGTGCGCGTATCCTTTGCTGCCCAGGTATCTGGAGTTGAACGAATCTAGAGCGTCCAGGCTCTCCACTTCTTGCAGGCAGATAATGTCCGCATCCACAGCCTTGATGGTGGCAGCCGTGATTTTTTTCGCTGTTTCGTTGTTTATGGCAAAGGCCAGATTGTTGATCGAAAAGCCATCTTGCTTGGTAGGATCAAAGTTTTTCCTGAACTTGTATCGAAAAAAAAGATTTTCGACATTAAATGTAGCGACACGTATGCTCATGATACCCCCTATGACGAGTTTATGCTGCCAGTAAAGATAATGCTATCACTACAAAAATACATAAGCAATAAGTATTGTGGGAATGACCGACATAGTTGTGCGATGAGCGCCTCAAAGGAAGGGTGAGCGGCCCGCCATGCGCAACCTGGGTTGTGATCAAGATTCCGGACTGTAACCGGCGACCTGGTGTGTAGTTCGCAAGCTCAGCAGCCAGAGACCAAGTTATTCAGGTGTCTGACCCATATCAGAAGTGACAGGCCACCGACATACCCCCACCGGCAATCCGCCCTCTATAACCTTACTCCGCGCCGGGCCTGGAGATGGTGAACCCGCTGTACCCCACCACCGACGAATAGTCGCCGCTCACCTCCCCGGAGGTTGTGTACTCCACCAGATGGGCCTGCTTGGCGCCAAGCTTCCTGCATACCTCCACCACCACCGCCGTCGGCTGAGCCCCGCACATTGATATCCGATTTGCGCGCACGGTTTTCAACAAGCCTTCGGCGTCCAGGGCCTCGATTCTTTCGATAGCCATTCGGTCCAGCTTCTCGGCCATTTCCTGCGGCACATAGTGGCTCATGTCGGTGCTGGCGGCCAGGGTCACAGGCCCGCCATACTTCACGATCCCTTGATAGATGCACTCCGCCAGTTCCATCACCTCGCCATCGTCTATCCTGGATATTATGATCGGGACTATCTGGGTATCAGGGGAAAAGTGCTCCAGCATGGGTATCTGAACTTCCAGAGAATGCTCTTCTTCATGAGCCCAGCCTGCGTCGGCTATCTGGCAGGAGGATTCCAGCAACAAAGTGGCCAGGCGGGAGTCGATTTGGGTCATGCCCCCCGGATATTTC
This sequence comes from Nitrospinota bacterium, assembly GCA_029880775.1. Taxonomy (GTDB): domain Bacteria; phylum Nitrospinota_A; class UBA7883; order UBA7883; family UBA7883; genus JAOUMU01. Next base: position 4,425 of record JAOUNV010000129.1, read on the forward strand.
CAGGTACCCTTGGCCATCATTGCTATCTTTGGCGCGGCGGCCCCTCTTCCCGCTCCATGGTTCGGGCCTATGTAAATAACCGGACCGGAGACTTTGGCCCTGGCGTATACCATAGCGGCCACCCGGCCTGAGTATTTGTATCCCGCGTGAGGGGCCAAAAGCCCCACCACATCCTCCCGGGAAAACTCACCAAGAGGGAAGCCCCTGATTTGTCGGTCGATACCTTCGCGGGAACCAGGGTAGAAATACCCCGCAACAGCCGCCTTGCGAATCATCTCGAAACCCGTGAGCAAGCTTTGCATATTTTTTGCCACTCTCCCTGCCTCCAATGTAGGGTCGTGACAGAGGCAAAGTCAAACTGTCGCATCACGGCGCAGCGGAGCGGATGCGATCTATATCCAGGATGCATTTATACGTTATGTTCTCTTTGGCGAAAAGCTCGGCGCCACCCATCAGCCGGTCCACCACCGCCACCACTCCGGCCACTTCCAGCCCCGCTTCGCGCAAAGACCGCACCGCCCTCAGGCTAGATCCGCCGGTGCTCACCACATCCTCCACCACGGCCACTTTCATTCCAGGGGAGAAGCTACCCTCCACCATCTTCTGGGTGCCGTGCCCCTTGGCTTCCTTGCGGACGATTACGTTGCGCAGGTTTTTCCCCTCCATGGCCGCCACCATGCACACCGCAGTGGAGATAGGCACCGACCCTAGCTCCATTCCGCCCACAGCTCCCACACCCCAAAGCTTCGCCACAGGATAGAGCGCCTTGCCGATGAGAGATATCCCCTCCCCGTCCAGGGTCACTTCCTTAAGATCAATGTAATATGTGGATTTCTGGCCGGAAGCCAGGGTGAAATCCCCCTCCCGATATGCCCGTTGCCGCACGGCGGCTAGCAGCTTAATAATATTATCTTCCATTTCGCTCCCGCTGTTATATAATCGTCTCAGAGGATTATATAGCATTTCTTATGGCAGGGGCGGTTGCGGAGCTGTGTCTTTTGCCGATCAATGTTAGTATAAAGGGGTGGCCATGGTTCCAGTGTCGATTTCATCCGGGGGTTCATACCGTGTGGCGACGGAGGCAGGATCGCCTCTGGCGTCGGCATTGCGAAGCCGGGAGAAGGACACTAAGGGATCCTTCAAAACATACGAGATCGACCTCCGCGAGCCGGAGGCCTTGGGGAGCCTGGCCATTGAGGCTGGAGTTCATCTGCTGATTAGCGAAGCTTCGTCCGAGCGCGACGGCCTGATGGCGCGATGGATTCTGCACTATGATGGAACTCGGGAAAGAAAAAGGAAGGAGTCGCCCTTCCTGGCTTTCGAGCCGCATTCTTTTTTCCTGACCGGGGAGGATCTGGTGGAAAAAGCGGTCGATTTTGCCGTCTGCATGGCGATGCTGGAGACGGCCAGTTTCGACGAAATCCTCCAAATAGCCGAAAGATGGGCTGACCCACCATTCCTGTGGCTTACCGGGATGGCGCATCTGCTCAGCAACGCGCCCAGGAAAGCCTTCGGGCCTTTCGATCAGATTCCATATGTGGAAGAGGGCCTGCCGGAGGAGGAATCGCTTTTCAAGTCTGGCATGGTGAATTCCGCCATATCCCTGTTGCAAACCGCGCTGGATGAGGCGGAGGCTATGCAGGGGCCGTTTGCCACAAATGAAACAAAAGAAAAGGAGGCTCCCGATCCTCTGGCCCAGGTTCTTTCCATGCTGACAGCCCTGGCCGAAAGCGTGGACCCGACACAGGAGCCGGAGCTGACGGGAATGATACGCTACAACCTTGGACGCGCCACCCTGGCGGCGGGAAGGGGAATGGAGCAAGCCATTGCGGAATACCGGGTCGCTTTGGAGGTTTCGCCGCAGATTTCCGTTCATGCGGAGGCGGTGAGCGCGGCAGCGCTGGCCAGTGCGCTCTTCAACATATCAGG
>JAOUNV010000130.1 GCA_029880775.1 Nitrospinota bacterium
AACCACCCCCTGCTGCGTCGAATGATAATGGAGGCGCCGGGTACGTATCACCACTCAATCATGGTGGGTAATCTGGCCGAGGAAGCGTGCAAGTCTATCGGCGCCAACGCGCTTCTGGCCCGGGCCGGGGCCCTTTTCCACGATATCGGCAAATTGAAGAAGAGCGAATACTTCGCGGAAAACCAGCAGTCCGGCGCCAATCCCCACGACAAACTCACCCCATCCATGAGCACTCTGGTGATTGTCAGCCATATCCGCGATGGGCTGGAGATGGCCAAAAAATACAAGCTACTGCCCCAGATCGCCGCCATGATCCCGGAGCACCACGGCACCCAGACAATCAGGTGGTTCTACCACAAGGCAAAGCAGGCCGAGGATACCGACCGCGAGGAAATCCGGGAGGACAACTACAAGTACCCTGGGCCCATCCCAAGCTCCAGGGAGTCCGCCTGCGTGGCCATGTCAGACAGCATAGAGGCGGCGGCCAGGGCCTGCGCCGAGCCGACCGCCCAGCGGCTCAAGGAACTGGTCACAGAAGTGATAAACGACAAATTCATCCAGGGCCAATTGGACAACAGCCACTTGACTTTGCACGATATCGCCCTGATCACCGAAAGCTTTACGCGAGTCCTGATGGGCATCCACCACCACAGAATCAAGTATCCTGAAAAGGAAAAGGACACAAACGGCGCCAGGGAAAATGCGGATCCAGATTCAAAAAAGGCGGAAGGGACAAACTCCTAGCGTAGCGGACCTGCGCTTGAGCCTGCAGCGGATGCTGACCGCCGCCGGAGAACCGGACGCCGAGCTTTCCATTACCTTCATCGGTGATGAGCAAATGGCCCTCCTCAATGGCCAGTACCGTGGAAAAAACCACCCCACCGATGTGCTGGCGTTTCCACAACGCGAGGGGGAGTTTTCCGAAGTGGTCCCATCCATGCTAGGTGACGTGGTAATATCCGTGGATACGGCCACCAGGCAGGCGGGGGAGGCGGGGCACACTGTGGAACGGGAAGTCGAAGTTCTGCTGGCCCATGGCCTGGCCCACCTGCTGGGGTATGACCATGAATTGGGGCCAAGCGAGGCGCGGACGATGAAACGAATGGAAAAAAAACTGCTGACCGCCAGCGGTGATAATGCGGATGAATGACATGACTCAAAAGCCTATATGGGCGCCTTGGCGCCTCGATTATATATTGGGGCCCAAGGACGAAGGATGCGTCTTCTGCTCCATGCCAAAGGAAGAAGACGACGAAAAGAACAACATCCTGTATCGCGGAAAGACATGCTATGTGGTGCTAAACCTTTTCCCATACAACAACGGCCACATTATGGTGTGTCCATTCCGTCATCTTTCCGACTACACAGCCCTGACCCAGGAGGAGCTGACCGAATCCGCCCAGCTGCAGCAGAAATCGATCCTGGCGCTAAAGCAGGCGTTTAAGCCAGACGGATTCAACGTGGGGCTGAACCTTGGTGTGGCCGCCGGCGCAGGCATAGAGGAGCATCTGCATCTGCACATAGTCCCCCGATGGAATGGCGACTTCAACTTCATGCCGGTCATCGGGCAGACCAAGGTTATGCCCCAGCACTTAAAATCCACATATGAGGCGTTGGCGGACAAGTTCCGCTAAGGCCCGCCCCCTACGAGGATCAAGACTCCATGACCGCCACCGTGACCCCGATGATGGTCCAGTACCTGGCCATCAAAAAAGAGCACCCGGACGCCATCCTCTTCTTCCGGATGGGCGACTTTTACGAGATGTTCGGCGAGGACGCGGTGGTCGCCGCCAAGGCGATGAATATCGCGCTCACCACCCGGGATAAAAACTCGGACAACCCGATGCCGATGTGTGGTGTGCCCCACCACGCCCTGCAAAGCTACCTGCCGCGCATGATCTCCAAGGGGCTCTCTGTGGCCATTTGCGAGCAGGTGGAGGACCCGAAGACCGCCAAAGGCGTGGTCAGGCGCGAAGTTATCCGCATTGTCACTCCCGGCGCCCTGATGGAGCCTGGCCTTCTGGACGAGAAGTCTTTTAACTTTCTGGCCGCCGTGGCCCCCGGCAAAATGGGATTCGGCCTGGCGGCGGCGGACCTCTCCACCGGGCTGTTCCGTGTCTGCGAGTTCACCGGCGATGGCGCCACAAGAGCGGTGATGGACGAGATTGAACGGCTGGCTCCACGCCAGATATTGATACCGGACAACCTGGAGGAGGCCCACCCGCCAATATTCATCCGGCTGGCCGCCGCCCATGGCCGCCTGCTGGACAAAAGGGAAGGGTGGCTGTTCGGCTACGACACCGCCCGACAGGCGCTACTGGATCAGTTCCAAGTGGCGGGGCTGCAAGGCTTTGGGCTGGAGGGGATGACCCAGGCGGTCAGCGCCGCTGGGGCCTGCATCGCATACCTGAAAGACACGCAAAAAGGCGCCCTCACCCAGATACACCACGTCACTGTCCAACACCCGGAGGGCGCCATGGCGCTGGACCCGGCCACCATTCGCAACCTGGAGATCGTAAAGACCCTGTCGGACAACACCGCCGCAGGATCGTTGTTCCATACGCTGGACGACACATCCTCCCCCATGGGCGCCAGGACCCTGAAGGAATGGCTGCTGCGCCCGTTGACCGATGTGGAGAGGATCAACCAGCGCCTGGACACTGTGGCGGCGCTCACAGGCGATAAGGATCTGGCATTGCTGGAAAACATAAGGCGCCTGCTGGATGGAATGGGGGATATGGAGCGAGTCTCCGGCAGGGTCACCATGCCAGCCTGCTCCCCCAGGGATCTGCTGGCGCTGAAAAACGCCCTGGCGTCACTCCCCTCGCTGAAGGTGGAAGTGGAGAAAATCGGCGCGGAACTTGCCACCGGATGGGTGGAGAAATGGGACGACATGGCCTCCCTGTGCGATCTGCTGGAAAGGGCCATCGCAGACGAGCCTCCCGCCATGGCCCGCGATGGCGGATCGATCCGGAAGGGATACGACGAGAAGCTGGATGAACTAAAGAGTGTGCAGTCCGACAGCCGGTCGGCGCTATTGGCGCTGGAACAGGAGGAGCGGGAGAGGAGCGGTATCACCGGGCTGCGGGTGAAATATAACAAGATATATGGCTACTTCATCGAGGTCAGCCGCCGCAGCTCCGATAACGTCCCGGAAGATTGGATGCGGAAGCAATCGCTGGTGAACGCGGAGCGGTTCGTCTCCCCCAGGCTTAAGGAACTGGAGGAGAAGATACTCAACGCCGAAGAGCGAGCCATGACCCTGGAGATGGAGATTTTCGAGAAGGTGCGTCTGGCCGCAGCCCAGGCCGCCCCCAGAGCCAGGACCATGGCGCATATCATCGGCCAGGTGGACGCATTGGCGGGGCTGGCGGCTGTAGCCTCCGCGCGGGGCTATTGCAGGCCGGTGGTGGATGGGGGCGACACTCTCCAAATCCTCGGGGGCCGTCACCCGGTGCTGGAGCGCTCTGGCCTGTCGGAAAGATTCGTCCCCAACGACGCGCTGCTGGACATGGACACCGCCCGGCTGGGCATCGTCACCGGGCCCAACATGGCGGGCAAATCCACATACATCCGGCAAGTGGCGGTGATCACGCTGCTGGCCCAGGCAGGCTCCTTCGTCCCGGCGGACTCCGCCCAGGTGGGAGTGGTGGACCGGATATTCACCAGGGTGGGCGCCCAGGATCATCTGCAAAAGGGGCAGTCCACCTTTATGGTGGAGATGAACGAGACGGCGCTTATCCTGAACAACGCCACCGGCCGTAGCCTGATTATCCTGGACGAGATCGGCCGGGGCACCTCCACTTTCGACGGCATATCGATCGCCTGGGCTGTGGCGGAGCGGATACACAAGGTCGGAGCGCGGACGCTTTTCGCCACCCATTACCACGAGTTGTCCGAACTGGCGGAGAGCCTGCCGGGAGTGCGAAACCTCTCCGTGGCGGTGCGGGAGTGGAACGAGCAGATCATATTCCTGCGCAAGATCATCGATAAACCGGCGGACAAAAGTTACGGCATCCAGGTGGCCAGGCTGGCGGGCCTGCCGAAGGAAGTCATAACCCGCGCCGGGGAGATACTCAGCCAACTGGAAGCCAACGAGGTGGACTCCTCCGGTCACCCGAAGCTGAAAGCCAAAGAGGCGGAAGGGCGGATTGATCCGCAGACCGACTTGTTCGCCGAACCGAAAGTCTCCGAAGTGGAGGAGGAACTGCGCAAGATCGACATCAACCAGATGACACCGATGGACGCGCTGCAGAAACTGGAAGAGTGGAAGGGGAAGATTTGAGAGGGGAGGAAGTTGGGTTTGGATTACCCCGCGATGGATTGTGTTTACCTAGTTAATATAGGGAACCGCTAAATATTTTCGATAAAAGCGGTTTTAATGAGAAAATGCTATTAGCATAATCACATGGATGATAACAAGCAGGAATATATCACCTGCTCCCCAATAACATCTTATTCGTCTTCGACCTTGTTTCCCCCACGGAGGTCACACGGATAGCGGCCTTGTCTTGCACTGGGCATTTGTTCTCGCAGATGCCGCACCCGATGCACAGCTTCGGGTCCACGTATGGCATTTTCAACTTTCGTGTGGAGCCGTCCCGGTTTTTGATCTCCTTCACCTCGAACCAGATCGCTTTCGGCGACGTGGGGCACACCTCCTCGCAGACGATACACTCCACGTTCATCGCCCAAGGCAGGCAGCGCCCCCTGTCATAGAACGCCGTCCCCAGCTTCATCGGCGGCGGCTTCCCCGGCGTCCCCGCCCTTTGCTGCACGGTCAACGGCATGATCGCTCCGGTGGGGCACACCTGGCCGCACATCACGCAATGGCTCTCGCACCAGCCGATCTGGTTTATCAGCACCGGTGTCCAGAGCCCCTCGAACCCAGCCTCCAGCAGCGCCGGCTGCAACACATTGGTGGGGCACGCCCTCATGCACATGGCGCATTTGATGCACCTGCGCAAAAAGTCCGGCTCCGCCAGGCTCCCCGGCGGGCGGATCACAGCAGCCTGCGCGGTCGTCTCTCCGGTCAGGGAGCTTTTCATCATCGGGTACAGCACAGCCGCAGCCACCACCGTCTCCATCATCCGGCGCCGGTTCACATCCAGCGGCGCGTGGATGGATGACCGCGATTCGGGCGGACCGAAAGTCAGAGCGTCTTCGGGGCAGTCATCGATGCAGTTCATGCATACATGGCACTCGGCGATCCGGAGCGCTCCCTGTGGGTCGCATGCGCCCTGGCATCCACGCAGGCACTTGTTGCAGTCGGTGCACTTGTCCACATCGCGACGGATGCGGTATACCGAGCCAAGCGACATCACCCCCAGCAACGCCCCCAGCGGGCAGAGCGTCCTGCACCAGAAGCGGGGGTATTGGCGGTTTGCCAGGATCAGCGCGATGAACAATAAGCCGATCAACACTCCACCCAAAAACAGTTGGGGCCGTTGATAGATGGCGCCCATTCCCATGTCTGTAGCTGGCAATACGGAGATAATGAACGAGCGGTGGATCAGCGCGATCGGATCGAACAACCCGATCTGCAAAGATCCCATCGCCGCCAATACCAGGAGCGCCGCCAGGATGTAATACTTAAGCCGATACAGCGGGCGGTATTCGTTCATGGAGTAGTCTTCCACCGGCTTGCGGCCCGGCATAAGGCGGTAGATCCACTGGTTCATGATCCCCAGCGGGCATATCCATGAGCAGTAGAACCGCCCCAGAAAAAGGGTGGGGGCAATGATAAACAGAGCCAGAGCCACTCCCGTGTATACAGTCCATCCCGTGAGCAATCCCGCCAGCCACACCAGCGGGTCCGCTTGCAAAAACAGCCCCACCTGGTATCCCTTCATCCGGCTGAAATCGGCGGAGAAGAGAAAGAAGAGGAAGAGCGTCACAAAGAAAACAGACCATACACGCCGGATGGTTTTTAAGGTAACTCGCTCGCGTTTCTCCTTGCTCATGGCCATCTCATACAGAAAATTCCACAAACCCAGCCGACCGCCAGTCGACCATCCCCAGCCCCCGTTTTTGCGATATCTTCATGAACTCCACCGCCGCCGGGTCCGCCCCCAAAAGGCCCATCGAATAAGCGTCGATAGCCACCTCGTCTGTCCCGGCGATTATGGTGTCGAACACCTTCACATCGTTGAGCGATCCACCGGTGGGGCCGTTGGTCATCAGGGCGCGGGTGGCGTCCATGACGGTGAGGGTGGGGCGCACGGCAAAGGCCAGGTCTGCGATGGACATGTGTATATTCTGGTGGAGTTGGTTGCGCCTCCCCCCCAGGACACCGTACCAGTTCTTCTGCGCCAGTGAGGAGCCGCACAGCGAATGATGCTTCACCATCGG